>CAMYEY010000041.1 GCA_947254895.1 uncultured Clostridia bacterium | reverse complement strand
AAAGAAGAAGCAGCCGAAGAAATTGAAGACATGATGATTTAAGAGGATATAAAGCTAATTATAGAGGAGGATATTATGGCCAAAATTACAGCTTCACTAGTCAAAGAATTACGTGAGATGACCGGTTCAGGCATGATGGACTGCAAAAAGGCCTTAACTGAGACTGACGGTGATATGGATAAAGCCGTTGCTTGGTTAAGAGAAAAGGGAATAGCAGGTGCTGACAAAAAGGCCGGTAGGATTGCTGCCGAAGGTATTGTTGATTCTTACATACACGGTGATGGCCGGATCGGTGTTTTAATCGAAGTTAATATTGAAACTGATTTTGCTGCAAAGAATGAAGACTTTAAGCAGATGGTTAAAGACATAGCTATGCAGGTTGCATCAATGAACCCACCTTATCTGAACAGGGAAGATGTTCCTGAAAGTGTCCTAGAATCAGAGCGTGAAATTGCCAGAAATCAAGCCCTTAACGAAGGTAAACCGGAAAAAATTGTTGACCGGATTGTTGAAGGCCGCTTAGAGAAATTTTACCAGGCTAATTGCTTGATGGAACAAGCCTTTATCAAGGATGATTCCAAGACCATAACAACTATGGTTAAAGAAATGGTTGGCAAGATCGGGGAAAACATTCAAGTCAGGCGCTTTACTCGCTATGAGTTGGGTGAAGGCTTAGAAAAGAAAAATGAAGATTTTGCAGCCGAAGTTGCTAAGCAAATGGCTCACTAAGATCACTAAGGTGTACCGACCGGTACACCTTTTTTTTACTTTAAATCTATATCTGTTTTGGGGGAAAATGTGTCTTATCAAAGGATAATGTTAAAGCTGAGCGGCGAGTCTTTGGCAGGAAATCAGGGACAGGGTATAAACGATGACCAAGTTAAGCAATTTGCTGACCTGATTAAGTCTGTCCACGATTTGGGTATTCAATTGGCTATAGTTGTAGGTGGCGGTAATTTTTGGCGGGGACGTACCAATCCTCAGATGGATAGGGTGACAGCTGACCAGATTGGGATGCTGGCAACGACTATGAATGCAATGGCTTTAGCGGATGCTGTGCGGCAGACCGGTACGGGGTGTCAGGTGATGAATGCTATTGATATGCCTAGAATTACAGAAAGTTTTGTCCAAGCGAGAGCCAAGGAGTATTTAGACAAGGGAATGGTTCTGATTTTTGCCGGTGGAACAGGTAGCCCTTTCTTTTCGACGGACTCAGCTGCTGCTTTGAGGGCTGCTGAGATTGGAGCTGACCTAGTCCTTAAGGGTACGCTGGTTGATGGGATTTATGATAAAGATCCAAAAGTTTATCCGGATGCGGTCAAATATGATGAAATCAGCCTGGCTGAGGTCTTAGCTAAAGACCTTAAGGTTATCGATGCGGCTGCTGCGGCCATCTGCCGAGATAATAAGCTTTCAGTCCAGATTTTTAACATTACAGAACCGAATAATCTTCTGAAGATCCTCAAGGGGGAGAAGTTAGGTAGCCTTATTTTTCCTTGATGTGTGGGGCTGATAGCTCAGCCGATTATGTTTCCCAAGGGGCTGATGAACCATTCTGCCTCGTCAGTACTTTTACCTCCGGGTAGAATTTATGTATAATAGGACTATCGATTAATTGGAGGGTCTTATGTCAGAAGTTATTGTCGGTAAGGATGCACTAAAAGCATATGAGGAAAAGATGCAGGCTGCCCTTAAAAACCTTGAGGAAAATCTTAACGGGATTAGGGCAGGTCGGGCTAACCCAAGGGTTCTAGATAAAATATTTGTGGATTATTATGGGGTGGAAACTGCCCTGAATCAGGTAGCCAATATTCAAGTTCCAGAAGCTCGGATGATCACAATCCAGCCATGGGAAGCCAATATGCTTAAAGCTATTGAGAAGGCTATCAATACTTCTGATCTTGGTATTAATCCCCAAAGTGATGGTAAGCTGGTTAGGCTAATTTTTCCTCAGTTAACTGAGGAAAGAAGAAAAGACCTGGTAAAAGACGTTAATAAGCTCGGAGAACAGGCAAAGGTTGCAGTTCGTAACGCCCGTAGGGACGGTATTGATAGCTATCGCGGCTATGAAAAACAAAATAAAATCAGTGAGGATGAGCTCTACAACTTTGAGAAAGATATCCAAGAGCTGACAGATAAATATGTTGATCTGGTAGATAAAACCGTAGAAAAGAAAAATAAAGAGCTGATGGAAATTTAAATTTCACATTTCAGCATTAAACGTATAGAGCCGGCTCCAGTCAGACCGGCTTTATTTTTGGAGCAAGCATGTTTTTTAGAAGAAAAGCTAATAAGATCAAAGACCAGCCCTTAAAGGTTCCCCAGCACTTAGCAGTCATAATGGACGGTAATGGTCGCTGGGCTAAGCGTAGGGGGCTGCCTAGACAGGCTGGGCATAAGGCAGGAGCCGAAACCCTCCACCAATTTATTCGCTGGTCAGCTGACCTAGGGATTCCTTATGTTACGGTTTATGCTTTTTCAACAGAAAATTGGCAGAGGCCTAAAGCTGAGGTAGATAATCTCATGCAGCTCCTTATTGACTTCTTTGATAAGTATCAGGCTGAATTGGCAAGAGAAAAGGTGCGTTTGCATTTTTTTGGCCAGCTTGAGGACTTACCTGAAAAAACTCTTGCTGCAGCCCGTGAAGCTGAGATGGAGTCTCTATCTAGAGATAGGATACAGGTCAATATAGCCTTAAGTTACGGCGGGCGCCAGGAAATCCTCCAAGCTGCTAAACTCTTGGCTCAAGATTTAGCCAGTGGAAAGAAAAATGAGAAAGACTTACAGGTTGAAGACTTGGCTAATCATCTCTACCTTGCTGAACTGCCAGACCCCGACCTTTTGATTAGGCCGGGCGGAGAACAAAGAATTTCCAATTTTTTGCTTTGGCAGCTTTCTTACACAGAGCTTTATTTTACCCCTAAGCTTTGGCCTGATTTTGGGCGAGATGATCTCGTTGCTGCCCTTAAAGAGTTTTCTAGCCGTGACCGTCGCTTCGGTGGCGTCTAGAGAAGATCTCTCAGTCTTAATGTTATATACTTTGATAAAATAACTTTAAAAGGAAAATTTATGTTAACTCGTATTAAAACTGCTTTGGTATATGGGCTTGTGATGGCTGTACTGGTTATCCCGGGTTGCTGGGTGCCGGAGTATATGCTTATTTTGCTGACCCTTTTAGCTTGGTTGGCATCAGGTGAGATGAGCCGGGCTCTTGCAAAAAGAGGTTATAGTATTTCTGCAAAACAATTGGCAACTCTATATTACGCTTTTTGGCCAGCCTATTTTTACCTGCGCTTATCCGGTCAGGCAAAATTTGTAGTATCAGGGCAAGCCCTTTTGCAAGATCCGGGCAAGCTGAAAAATATGGATAGCCGACTTTTGCTTACTCTCTGCTTGGTTTATGGCCTCACCTTGGTCTTACTGAGCCTTTATCAGATTTTCAAGTCTCTTTTTAAAGAGGGGGCCAAAGCTTTACCGGAAGCCTTGGTAAGTTTAGCAGCTGGTTATTACATTTCTCTTCCCATTTTTGCTGCATTTCTCCTGATGTTTGCTCTACCTGGTGGCTGGTGGCTTTTCCTTTTGGCCTTGGTGACGCCTTGGGTAGCAGATTCAGCTGCCTACTTTGCTGGCCGCCAATGGGGGAAAAAGCCGATAGTGCCCGCCCTTAGCCCTAATAAAACTTATGTTGGCTTCTACGGTAGTGTTGTTGGAAGTCTTGTTTTTTTCTTTTTGCTCTACCTTTGGCTTTCACCGAAATTTTTACCTGCTAGTCAAATGTCAGTTAAAATGGGCTTCTTTGTCTGTGTGATTGGAGGAGTTCTAGGAGCTCTTATTGAGCTAGGTGATTGGCTGGCTTCGGCTATCAAGAGGTCTTGTGGGATCAAAGATTTTTCAAATCTCTTGCCAGGGCATGGTGGTGTAATAGACAGGTTCGATTCCACTTTTTTCACATTTATTTCTATTTTAGCAATTGCTTTACTAGCCTATTTTTTCTAAGATTTAAGCATGACTGGAAGTAAAAATAAAAAAATTGTGCTTTTAGGGGCTACAGGATCAATTGGACGCCAAACCTTGGCGGTCTGTCGCCGACTTAGATACCGGCTTGTGGCTATGTCTTGTGGCTCCAATATTGATCTAGCTTATCGGCAAATCGAAGAATTTAAGCCCAGACTGGTTGCTGTAAGTGACCCCCAAGCAGGTCAAAAACTAGAAGCAAAGCTCAAGTCTAATTCTGCTTTAAAAGAGATTAAGGTCCTGGTATCCGGCCAGGGAATAGTCGACCTGGTTAGGCTTGATTATGATCTGTTAGTGATGGCAATTTCGGGCTTTGCTGCAATGAACCCTATGCTGGAAGCCATCAAGCTTGGTAAGACGGTTGCCATGGCCAATAAGGAGGTTGTGGTGGGAGCCGGAGAATTTATCCTCCCCCTAGCTGAGGCTAGAGGGGCAAAAATTTATCCGGTGGATTCTGAGCCTTCTGCGATTTGGCAGGCTATCAGGGGAGAAGAGGTAAACCCTATACAAAAGGTTATTTTAACCGCCTCTGGCGGACCATTTAGAGAATGGTCTCCTGAAGATTTTAGTAAAATTAAACCGGCGGACGCCCTTAAGCACCCGGTCTGGTCCATGGGTAATAAGATTACGGTCGATTCAGCTAGCATGATGAACAAGGGACTGGAAATGATCGAGATTTGCCGCTTGTTTAAATTGAAAGCTGACCAGGTTGAGGTCTTGGTCCACCCCCAGGGGATTCTCCATTCCGCTGTCGAATTTAGAGATGGGGCAGTTATTGGCCAGATGGGTCTACCGGACATGGAGTTGCCGATCCAGTATGCCTTGACCTATCCTCAGAGGGAGGCCATGCCGGATAAACCGGCTTTAGACCTCAGTAAAATTTCCGGTCTGACTTTTAGCCAGCCGGATTATCATAAATTTCCGGCCTTGGGCTTAGCTTATCGGGCAATGGAGGCAGGCGGAGCCCTGCCGGCTGTTTTGAATGCGGCCAATGAGCTTGCAGTGGAAGCCTTTTTGGCTGAAAAAATTAAATTTACAGACATGGCTGTTATCGTAGAAAATAGTCTTGATCAATATAGTCAGGAGCATTTCGATTTACCAAAGGGTGTTGATGATATCCTGGCGGCCGATGACTGGGCCAGGGGCTTTGCCCGCGACCAGGTCAAAGCTATAATAGAAAATAGTATAAATTAGAATACAAGTAGGTTTTATATGACGATTTTAGGAATTATTGTAGGCTTATTTTTAATCAGCTTGATGATGCTGGTTCATGAAGGTGGCCACTATTTTGCCGGCAGGCTTTTGAAATTTAGAATTGTTGAATTTTCGATCTTTATGGGTCCCCGCATTTACTCTACTGAAAAAGATGGTATTCGTTACAGCTTTAAACTTCTACCGGTAGGAGCCTCGGTTCAATTTGCCGGTGAAGGAGCTGAAGATGATATATCGGATTATGCAGCGGATGATCCGGGTTTGTTTTTTAATCGGCCCCGTTGGGCAAGGGCTATTGTAGTTTTTGCAGGACCTTTGATGAACTTTGTGTCAGCTTTTCTGGCTTTTGTTATCATGTTCTCAATCTTTGGTGTGGCTGTCCCGATCTTAGGCCAGCCTGGCCAGGCTAGCAAGGCGGATAAGGCCGGCATAGTTGAAGGTGACCGGCTACTTATGGTTAATGAAGCGAAGGTTAATAATACGATTGATTTCTCTACCGCCATGCTGAAGGCTGATCCGGCTTTACCCATCCAAGTAACAGTTAGAAAGCAGGATGGGCAAGTGAAGGCTGTGGCACTTGAACCGGAATTTGTGGATAATTATCGGATCGGTGTTAACCTCAACCAGGGTCTAGTAGAGTATGTGGATCCCTCATCCAACAAAGGCCAACCGGTTTTAGCGAAAGGTGATAAAATTTTATCGGTCAATGACCAGGCTTACCCGGAAGACTCCGATATCAAACAGTTTATTCCACAGGACAGGGAGTCTGCGGTACGGCTCACGGTTGAAAGAGAAGGAAAAAAACTTGACCTTGTGACTGAGACCACCCATTATCGTGATCCGGTCGACCTGGGGCTTAATTTTACCCAGTCTAAGTCTGTTGCTAATATTTTCAGTCAGGCGCTCTATTACCCCTGGTCGATTATTAGATCAACCATTTCAGGTTTTGCCATGATGTTTCAAGGGCAAGTTAAGTTTTCTGATAGTGTGACCGGCCCTGTTGGCATAGTCAAGATGTTTGGTGATGCGGTTACGGACTCTGCCAGCCTTTCCCTTATGGCATCTCGCCTGATCTTTTATTTTGCCATGATTTCTGTTGCCCTAGGTTTTACCAACCTCTTTCCCATTCCTCCTTTAGACGGTTTTCATTTATTGATCCTAGCCATTGAAGGGATTAGGCGTAAAGATTTACCGGAAAAATTAAAGAATGTTGTGGCTATTATCGGACTGATTTTCATCCTGGCTCTAGCCGCTTTAGTTATCTATATTGATATCAAACGATTTATATAGGCATGTTGGGAACGAGGAGAAAAAGTCGTAAGTTATGGGTTGGTAGTGTTCCGGTAGGAGGGGATGCTCCGGTTGCTGTACAGTCTATGAACAGTACGGATACCAGGGATGTTACTGCTAGTCTGGCCCAAATTGAAAGGATGGCTGAGGCCGGTTGTGAAATTACCCGGCTAGCTGTCCCGGATGAGAAAGCTGCTCTGGCCTTGGGGGAGATTGTTAAAAAATCCCCCCTGCCTATTGTTGCTGATATCCACTTCCAGGCTAAGTTAGCCCTCCTGGCCATTGAAAACAATGTTGCTGCTATCAGGATTAATCCTGGTAACCTTGATATGCAAGGGAAAATCAAGGCTATAGCTGAAGCTGCTAAGGCCAAAGGGATACCGATTAGGGTAGGGGTTAACTCAGGTTCATTGGATCCTAAAATCAGAGATGAGTTGGGCGGAATTAATCCGGAGTCTATGGTGGCATCTGCCTTAAAGTCATGTGCCCTCTTGGAACAGTATGACTTTCATGATATCTGCATCTCAATCAAGTCTTCGGACGTTGCATTAACCATAGCGGCTTATAGGCTATTAGCAGATGCCAACGATTACCCCCTCCACCTGGGAGTAACCGAAGCAGGGACACCCAAGGAAGGTATTGTCCGTTCAGCTGTAGGCATAGGTAGCCTTTTAGCTGAAGGGATCGGGGATACCATCCGGGTATCTCTCACAGCAGATCCGGTTCTGGAAGTTGAAACTGCTTATAGTATTTTAAAGGCTTTGAACTTACGTTCAAAAGGCCCTTTACTTATAGCTTGTCCAACCTGTGGCAGGACAGAAGTAGCCCTACAAGACTTGGCAGAAAAAGTTGAGAGGCTCCTTAAACCAATCCCTGAGCCGATCAAGGTGGCCGTGATGGGCTGTCCTGTTAACGGACCGGGGGAGGCTCGTGAAGCTGACTGCGGCATAGCCGGCGGCCGCAATATCTACTTAATCTTCCGTAAGGGACAAATAGTCAAAAAGGTTAGTGAGGCGGAAGCTTTACCTGCCTTGATGGCGGAGGTTGAATTAGCTAGAGCTAGCTATCGGGAAAAACACACTCTATAATGCTCGTTTCAACGAGCTTACATTAAATGAGGTTTTATTTTGCAAAATAATTTGGCGACAGTTTTTAATTATTTGGCGATAGCTTGGACTGATCAAGACCAAGCTCAATTTCAATCAAAACAATTAAAAGCTTTGGGTGGTGAAAACTTATCAATTGAGAGTCCTGATGACCTTACTGTTAACCGTCTAGCCTGTCAAAAAGATGGTAACCTTAGGCTTGATCTTATAAGCCGGTCCCTGATGAGCCCTGATCAAATTTTGTTTCTAGAAAAAATATTTGAACAGCATTTTGAGATACCTGAAGTTACCATTAAGCAAAGAGTTAGCGCTGAGATATCAGATGAGGCTAAGACCGAGTATCTTGCTAGGGTAAAAGATTGGTTGTTTTGCCATGCAGCAAGGTCGAGTTCGCTAGAAGGACGCCTTTTCTCTCAGGCAAGTCTAGCAGCAGACCAAGACCTAAACCTCATTTGCTCCCTTGATGAAAATCATTATCAGCTACTCAACAATCATGAGGAGAATTGGCTCAGGGCTTTTTGGCACACCTACGGTCCCTTTCCCTGCCAAGTCACACTATCTCAGATCTCGAGCGGCCGAGTGGATCATTCGCTTGAAAATGCGGAACTGATGGCAGAGGCTAATTCGATATCACAAGAGCTTTATCAGCAAGAACGAGCTAGGTTTGCAGATAGGCCTGCTGCACAAGAAACTACCGCAAGACCCAATAAGGTTTACCGACAAAAACACCGTGTTTCGGATAAGGTCTTATGGGGGAGGACAGGCCAAGCTATACCCCTCATTAAAATTTCAGAAATCAATAATGAAACAGACCGGGCTATGATTGAAGGCCAGGTATTCTTATTTGAGACAAAGCTTACCCGTAATGGTCGCCTTTTGGTTAAGTTTGCTATTACTGATTTAACAACATCCATATCCTGCACAATTTTTGCTGATCCCGAGGAAAAAGACCACTTAACTCAGATTATCAAAGACCAATACATCAGGTTGACAGCCGATGTTTTTTACGATGACCGCTACGCTAAAGACTACGTCGCAAGAGTCACTTGTATCGAAGAGGCAGAAAAGCCCGAATCTCGTCAAGATCAAAATCAGGCTAAAAGAGTCGAGCTCCATATCCACTCTAAGCTCTCCGCTAAGGATGGAACCATTAACCCGCAGGACATTGTTAAGACAGCTGCCCGTTTCGGCCATCCGGCTGTAGCTATTACCGACCATGGTGTAGTTCAAGGTTTTCCGGATGTCTGTCAAACCGCTGACCAGCTGGCCAAGGCCGGTCAGAAAATCAAAATTCTCTATGGGGTTGAGGGCTACTTGGCGGATGACGGACTTGATTGCTTTGCCTTTGAACTAGATCAGGTTCCTTTGACCAGTGACTTCATCCTCTTTGACTTGGTAGCTAGGGGGACTGACCCTAAGCATGACAGGATTAAGAGCCTGCGGGCCATAAAATTAGCTTACCAGGGGAAAGAAGCAGACCAGGCCCCTTCTGAACAGTCAAATTCTGAGCCCGGGTTGAACTCTGGTGACTTAGATCTAGGTTCCTATCAGCTTGTTGACACTTTCCACTTTGACTTTGCCGAAAATGAGGGAGATCAGACTGAACCTGATTTCTCTGTCCTGGAAAGATTTTTAAATTTCAGCGGAGGTTTACCCTATATAGCTCAGGAGGCCCTGAGCAAGTTGTCCTATTTGCGTTATGGTGGTTTTCGCAGGAAGGCGGGAGAAGTTAGACTTAAATTTAACCCACCCCTGATCGACCTTGGTCAGATGAAAGAAAGTCTAGGTCAAGATCAAGAGTTATCTAATCGCTTGGAAAAGCAGGCGAGTATCCTGCCTAAGATAGCAAATATCCAGGCTGATCCTAAGACAGGAGAGGATTTTTCAGACCTCGTTACCTTATCCGGGGAGTACTTAGCCTTTCTCAAGGCAGCAGAAGTCGAATCTCTGGTCGACCTTAATAAGTATACGGATTATCAGACTTTCTCTGAACTTAAAAGGGCAAAAAAGAAGAGTAATCATATTCTCTTTTTAGCTGCAGATCCCTTGGGACTCTACAATATTTATCGTATTTGCTCTGATGCCCACCTCAAGTATTTCTATTATGCACCCAGGACACCAAGGTCCATTTTAACCTATTTTGGTGATGGCGTTATCAAGGGAATGGCCTGTGTGGACGGCGAAATCTTTAGCAGGATCTTAGAAATTTATAACCAGGCTGAAGCTGATCTGGATAAGGCAAAGAAAATTTTGAGTCAGGACTCTAAACTCCTTAAAATTGCCGGTAGATACAGTTTTCTAGAAATTCAACCTTTGACTAATAATTCTTTCTTGATCCGCAAAGAAGGGAACTTTATTAAGACAGCCGAAGACCTCCGCAACCTTAACCGACTTGTGCTTGAGCTAGGTCGACTAACCGGGCTCAGGGTTTGTGCTACAGGTGATGTCCATTATCTCAATCCCGAAGATATTGTCTATCGTAAAATTTTGATGACTAATATGAATTTTGACGACATGGATGACATGGCGGAACTTTACTTTAAAACGACAGATGAGATGCTAGATGAGTTTTCCTATTTAGGGGAAGAGGTTGCCAGAAAAGTTGTGATTGAGAATACCCAGGCGATAGCAGATCTTGTAGATGAGGACATGAGACCTTTCCCAAAGGGATCCTATCCGCCTTTAATCAAGTCGGCTGACCAGGAAATTAGAGACCTGACCATGAACCGGGCTCAAGCCATTTATGGTTACCAGGGGCAACTCCCTAGCATAGTTTCTGAACGGATTAAAAAAGAACTCTCTTCCATTATAGATAATGGTTTTGCCATTATGTATTACATAGCTCATGCTGTAGTTAATAAGTCTAACCAAGATGGTTATATAGTCGGTTCCCGGGGGTCTGTCGGCTCTTCCTTGGTTGCCACCCTCTGTGGGATCACAGAAGTTAACCCCCTCCAGCCGCACTATGTCTGCCCCCATTGTCACTACTCTGAGTTTGATGATTCCGGTAACTATGGATCGGGTTTTGACCTCCCTAAAAAATCTTGTCCTAAATGTGGAACAGAATATGTTCGTGAGGGGCAGGATATACCTTTTGAGACCTTCTTAGGCTTTTATGGTGACAAGCAGCCAGATATTGACCTGAATTTTTCCGGCTTTTACCAGGCCAGAGCCCATCAATTTATTGAAAATATGTTTGGAATAGATAAGACTTTCAGGGCCGGAACCATTTCCAGCTATGCCGAAAAAAACTCAGCTGGTATGGTCTTGAATTATTTTGAAAGCCTTGAACAACCTGTCAGTAGCACAGAGGTAGCCAGGCTTGCCCATGGCCTTCAAGGGGTCAAAGTTACTACCGGTCAACATCCCGGTGGGATGGTGGTTATTCCTAAGGAAAGGGAAATCTATGACTTTACCCCTATCCAGTATCCGGCCAATAAACCCGAAGCTGGGGTTATCACGACTCATTTTGACTTTAATTCTCTTCACGATACTATCCTAAAATTGGATATTCTAGGCCACGATGACCCCTCTATGCTAAAAATGCTAGGGGATGTCACAGGGGTAGATGTGACCAAGATTCCCATACCGGATGACAAGGTTATGTCCCTCTTTCATTCAACAGCTGCCCTAGGTATTAAAGATGAAGATTCTACGATCAAGTCAGCGACGATAGGTCTGCCCGAACTGGGAACTTTTTTGGTCCGCAACATGATTGCCGAAACCAAACCCAAGTCCTTTTATGATTTGGTTCAGATCTCAGGATTATCACACGGTACTGATGTTTGGTCAGGTAATGCACAAGAGCTAATCAGGAACGGCACGTGTACGATCAATGATGTCATAGGCTGTCGTGACTCTATCATGACCTATTTAATTTACCGAGGACTTAGTAACAAAGACTCTTTTGACATCATGGAAAAGGTGAGAAAGGGTAAGGGTCTTAGTCCTGAACATGAGTCTTTGATGAGGGAAAAGGGAATACCGGAATGGTATATCACTTCCTGTAAAAAAATTAAGTATATGTTCCCAAAGGCTCACGCTGT
>CAMYEY010000040.1 GCA_947254895.1 uncultured Clostridia bacterium | reverse complement strand
GCAGCGTCAGATGTGTATAAGAGACAGCCTTTATTGACTAAAATCCACAATAAATTGATATAAGAGAGCTTCTTTTTTAAACTGGACCCGGCTTGGGTTTTCTTTCGATTGTGTTATTATATTAAAGTTAACAGGCTAGATGGAGGACTTGAGGACTTATGGATAAGTTGTTATCGGCTTTACAAGCAATCGAAAATAGTTTTCAGGAAAAACTAGGTAAAAGCCAGGAGCTGGCTGATCTAGATCAGATCAGGGTGGCTCTTCTTGGAAAAAATGGCGAGATTACAGCCATTATGAAAAATATGGGTAAACTTTCAGCTGAGGATAGGCCCAAGTTGGGGCAGGCAGCTAATGAACTGAGACAAAAGGTTGAAGCCGGGTTAAAAGATAAGGTAGACAAGCTCAAAGAAGCAGCTGAAGCTGCGGCTATCCAGGCAGAAACCATAGATATTAGCCTGCCGGGAACTAGGACAAGGCTTGGCACCCGTCATCCCTTGGCACTCATGTCACAAGAGATATGTTCGACCTTTGTCGGACTTGGCTACCGGATAGCAGAGGGTCCTGAAGTTGAGCTGGATTATTATAACTTTGAGATGTTGCGCTTGCCCAAGGGACATCCTGCCCGAGATGAGCAAGATACTTTTTATTTGGATTTTGATAAGGGTGTTCTGCTACGCTCTCAGACCTCTCCGGTTCAGATTAGGGTTATGGAAGAGCAGAAGCCACCCATCTATATCGTTTGTCCAGGCCGGGTTTTCAGGTCTGATGCAGTCGATGCAACCCATTCGCCCGTCTTTCACCAGATCGAAGGTTTAGCTATTGATGAAAATCTGAGTATGTCAGACCTTGTAGCTTCTCTAGAGCTTTTTGCAGCCCGGCTTTTTGGTCCGGAGACCAAAATTAGACTCAGGCCTCATCATTTCCCCTTTACCGAACCCAGCTGCGAAGTTGACCTTTCTTGCTGGACTTGTGGGGGCCATGATCCCAACTGCAAGACTTGCCGGGGTGAGGGCTTTATTGAGATTCTGGGAGCCGGTATGGTCCACCCTGAAATTCTTGACAATTGTGGCATTGATTCCCGGAAGTATAGTGGATTTGCTTTTGGTATAGGTATAGAACGGGTAGCCATGGCCAAGTATGACATTAAGGACATCAGGTCCTTTTACGAAAATGACCTCCGTTTTTTGCAACAATTTAAAGGCTAGGTGCAGAGATGAAAGTTTCATTAGAGTGGATTCGAGATTTTAGTAACTATCAAGGTAATATCAAGGATTTTGTAGCCGGCATGACCATGTCCGGCTCCAAAGTGGAGTCCTATGAGATTGAGGGGGAGGGCTTAAGTGGCCTTGTTACCGGCTTGGTTAAGGATTGTAAGGATCATCCTAATTCTGACCATCTTCACATTTGCCAGGTTGATGTGGGAGACCAAGTCCTCCAGATTGTCTGTGGAGCACCTAATGTGGCTGCCGGCCAAAAGGTCATCGTTGCTACGATTGGTGCAGAGTTGGTAGGTGGTTTTAAAATTAAAAAAGCTAAGCTGCGTGGTGTAGAGTCTAATGGCATGATTTGTTCTATAGATGAGCTGGGTTTTTCCCACCAGGATTTCCCGGGCGCAGCAGCGGATGGTATCTATGTTTTACCTGAAGATACGGAGGTTGGCCTTAATGCCCTGGACGTCATTGGGGTTGGACAAGAGTTAATAGAGTTTGAAATTACTTCTAACCGGCCTGATTGTCTTTCAGTTGAAGGCCTGGCTAGGGAGTCAGCTGTAACCTTTAAAGATGATTTTAAGGCAATGAACAAGAAACCGGAGGCTATATCCCAAGAGAAGACCGAGGATGTGGTTAAAATCAGAATTGAGGATGAAGATCTGTGTTCCTGTTTTATCGGCCGCTTGGTCACCGATGTTAAGATTGGACCCTCCCCGGTTTGGATGCAAAAACGTCTTAGGGCAGCCGGAATGCGGCCAATTAATAATATCGTGGACATCACGAATTTTGTTATGTTGAGTCTGGGTCAGCCCATGCATGCCTATGACTTAGATTATCTTGCCGATCAAACGATTATTGTCAGAAGAGCCAAGGCCGAAGAAGAGATGGTCTTGCTCGATGGACGCGAAGTAAAGCTGAATCCGGATAACCTTGTGATCGCAGATAAGGAAAAAGCCGTAGGTCTTGCAGGTGTTATGGGGGCGGAAAATTCTGAAGTAAGGGAGACCACCAAAGCCATTCTTTTTGAGTCTGCCAATTTTGACCGAGCCAGTGTCCGTCGTACATCCAAGGAGTTTAATATCAGGTCGGAGGCATCCCTACGCTTTGAAAAGGGCTTGCCGGTGGAAAATGCTCAGCGGGCTATTGATTATGCCTGCTATCTGGTTGAGCTCTTAGGCTGCGGTAAGGTTTCCTGCAGTGAAATCCAGTTGGGCAAACAATCAACCCCTCAACAGACGGTTGATTTCACGACAGCTAGGCTGAATAACCTGATTGGACTCAAACTTTCGGATCAAGAAATCCTTGCAATCTTTAAGTCCCTGGAAGTAGGGGTAGAGGAAGGCGGACAGGCAGGTCATTATAGAGCCTTAGTTCCTTGTTTTAGGGAAGACCTCCAGGTTGAGGCTGATTTGGCCGAGGAAGTAGCAAGAATATACGGTTATGATAGGATCAAAGGCCAATTCAGCAAGGGCAACTCACCGAGTTTGGGTGTCCTCAGCGATGACCAAAAGACTATTGAGAATATCCACAGGGTAATGCAAGCTGCCGGTGGCCATGAGGTCTATAGCTACAGCTTTGTCTCTCCGGGCAATCCTGCTAAATTGCTACTTGAGTCTGACCACCCCTTGGCTAAGACCTTGACCATCCTTAATCCTCTGGGCGAAGAATATTCGCGTATGCGCACTACGATTTTGGCAAGCTTGCTCGAGATAGCCCAGTATAACTTGGCTCATGGTAACCAGGCTGGCCTCATCTATGAAGTAGGTAAAACCTTCCATCCGAGGGGACTCCTGGGTCTTCTGACGGAGCTGAATTCAGACCGCGACCAGGTTTTGCCGGATGAGAGATTACATTTGGCCATCCTTAAATTTGCCAGCAATGTAGCCGATAAAACAGCCGGCTACTTTGAGCTCAAGGGAATAGTAGAAGAGGTTCTCGACCAGCTGGGTATTGTAAACTACAGTTTCAGAAGGCCCGGCAAGGTGACTGACTATCCATTCCTCCATCCCGGCCAATCTGCTCTAATCTTTATAGAAGATTACCCCTATCCTGTGGGTTACATAGGAAGGACCCACCCCAGACTAAAGAAAAACTATGGTATAACGGATTATGTTTACACCGTAGACCTAGACCTGTTGCTCTTGCTCAAGGCCAAACGTAAAGAGTCGGTTTATTGTCCGTTACCAAAGTATCCGGCAGTAACCAGAGACTTGGCCTTTGTCTTAGACCAAGATATTCTCTTGGCTGACTTGGAGGCTGAGATAAAAGTTATTGCTGGTCCCTTGTTGGATAAGATAGAGCTTTTTGATATTTACCAGGGCAAGGGGATAGACCCGGGGAAAAAGTCGGCAGCCTTTGCTTTGAGTTTCCGATCAGCAGATAGAACTTTAACCGATTCTGATGTCAATCCTGTCATCGAAAAAGTTGTGTCCGATTTAGCCAAAAAAGATATTCAATTGAGATCATGATAGAGGGCTGACATAAGAGTTGGTCAGATAGTATCCCAAGTACCGGACTTAGCTAGGTCCGGTACTTTTTTTGTGCTGACATAAAGATTTTAAAAGTTTTACCACTTATTCCTAAAATTACAGACCTCCCATTAGACTTTGTTCATCTAAACTGAAAACAAAACTTTTAGGAGGTACATTATGTTGTCCTTAGAAGCCATGCTAACAGTTCCTTTGTCTTTGGTTATCTTTGTACAAAGCTTGCTTTATTTAAGTCCACTGATGGTTAGAAACGAGAAACAAGCTACTGATATTGCTCAAAACAGGATAAGCGTAGAGAAAAATCAAAAGCTTTATGAGGTCAGATCAGGGCAAGGCTTAGCCCAACTCGAAGTTAATCCTCAAAAAGTTCAGGAGGCTGTTGCTCTAGCAAGAGATCTCAAACAGGTTCTTATGGAAGCAGACCGGGGAAGTTAGGTGACTATATGGGGACTCTTAAAAGAAAATTTCAAGATCAGGCAGGAGCCGCTAGCATTTTTTTCCTGTTTATCTTACCGGTTACCGTGCTCGCCTTGTTAGCAGCTTTTGCTAATACAGAGGCTGATCGTAATGAGCTTGATTTTATCAGATCTTGTGAAAACGAGCTTGATCTGACCCTGGCTGACTATGACCGTCAACTTTGGGATGAGTTTGGCCTCTGGGGAACCCCTTTAGATAGGCTGAATCAATATAATGAACAGATGACTAAGACCTATCTTAAGGGGCATATAAGGTCAGGTCGAGAAATTAAGGCTAGTCAGCAGCTGGAAGACGATGACCAACTTAGACAGCAGATCCTCCGCCACATGAGTATCCGGGGTCCCCTTTTTTGGTTAGAAGAAGTTAATCAGAGGATGGACTTTTACCAAAAAATTGGTGACAGCCTTCAAAATCAAGAGTTTCAAGAAAAAGTCAGCGGATCTACTGGGTTAAAGAAAATAATAGATCGGCCTGATCACTATACCGGAGAGGTATCAGACCTAGAGGAAGAAAATCCTAATATAGAAGAAGAGATAGAAGATGCAAAGGAAGCCGCGGAGGACGGTGGGGGCAGTGGTGATAAGGCAGGAGCTATGTCTGTTCTCAGTGACTTGCTTGATGATGCCAAGGAGGCTCTTGTTCCGGTTTACCAGTCACTTGGCACAGAAGGACAAGGAGAGCAAGATCCCACAGATCCTTCTGCTATTAATGATTTATTTGTTCACTTAGACCGGATTTTTTTCAGTTACGATGTACCGGCCGTATCTAAGCTGCAAATTCAAGAATATTTGTTGCGCTACTATACCATGCACTGTTCAGAAGTCGAGCTGAATGGACAGAAAATTAAGCTCTCCAGGCCGGACGGGACCAGCCACCGGTCCATGATTGACCAGGGAAGAAAGCATGAAGTTGAGCAGATTATTTTTAATGATTTTGATCCCAAATCAGCATATGATAAAGCCAAGTGGTCAATTTACGGCATTATTTTCTCTCACCACCTGGTAAAAAATTTCACAGATCAGAATAAACTTAACAGCTATCGAGCTATCGCTAGTGTAATTTCCGGCACCATTGCTGTACTTAGTCTAGGAACAGTCGTTATAGATCCGGAAGTTTTGGTGTATGGAATAACTATTGTAAAAAGTATCATCAATGCCAATACTGACCAAGCTAAAGTACAGGCCGGAAAATCGATGCTCTTTAAGCTGGGTGATCAAGAAGTCGAGGTTCACTACAAAGATTTTATGAGAATCTTTTCTCTCACCGTATCAGAAGACAAGTTACTCCAGGGATTAAGCAAAATCCGACAAAATATCTTGCCCGGACCTCATGGGGTTGCTTTTGTCCTAGATGCCAACTACAACAAGAGTCAGATCCACCTGACCAGGGCATTTTCAGATTTTATTGATGACCAGAAGGAAGATTAAGCTCGCTTAAAGTAGAGTAGGAGGGAAAAGTGATCGTTAAAAAAGTTTCATCTTGGGTTAGAATCCGGGAGAAAATAAGATCAGATAAAGGGAGCATGGTTCTTGATGCAGCACTTGTTATGCCCCTGCTGATCTTTATTTGCTATTTCATGCTTTCGGCTATGCTGACTGTCCAGAATGAACTTGTCATGCGTTATGCTCTGGACCAAACGGCCAAGGAACTTTCCCTCTTGGTACCCCTAGCTGATGCCGTAGTAGAAGGGGTTAGGAGTCCTGAGTTAGATGCTCTGATCTCCGATATAACAGGTGGCGAACAAGCTTTAAAAGAGGCTGTAGGTGACCTAGCTTCCTCTGTCTTTTTACAAAATTTTATCCAGAATAAGGTGGAAAAGTGGTTGCAGGCTGGGAGTAAGAAACTGGGGATCAAACAAGCACCAGATGAGAGGCAGGTGATCTTAAGCATGATTTCTGATCATGCCCTGGAGATGGCTATGAACTACCATGTC
The DNA here is from genome assembly GCA_947254895.1 of uncultured Clostridia bacterium. Classification (GTDB taxonomy): domain Bacteria; phylum Bacillota; class Clostridia; order Saccharofermentanales; family DTU023; genus UBA5436. Next base: position 5,561 of record CAMYEY010000040.1, on the reverse strand, counting down.
TATACACCCTGGACAAAGACAGACCGGGTAGCTTATTCTCATGTACCCCTGTGGACGAAATATGATCAGGCTTATCAGGGAGAAAAGAAAAATGCTGATAAGGATGAAAACAAAGAAGAGGACGGGATATGGTCAGAACATAATTTTACCAGGGGGAAGTATTTTAGAGAAAAGTATGGGGCCAACCTACCTTTTAATTATCCGGTAATCTCTAAATTCAAAAATGGCCAAGCCTTTGCTATTCGAAGTATGGATCTAACTGCACCTGTTTATCAGTCAGCCGATTATCTTGAGCAGGAATTGATGGGAGAAATTACAAGACTAGCTGCTTTTGAAGGTTCAAGCCGCCAGACTAAGATCGACCCTCCGGTGATTAAGTCTGGTGATATCAAATCTCGGCAACTGACTATAGTGGTACCGGCTAATTCTGATTATGACCTGGCATCTGGCTTTTTCGCAAACCTTAAAAGAAAAGCTGACGACCTGGGCGTAAGCCTCAACTTTGCTATTAGGGGAAATAGCTATCGTTACAAAGACAAAGACGTGCAGGATAAATAAGACTCCAGTTTACACAATCATTCTAGATGAGAGTCTTTTTCTGAGAAATTTGATGTATACTATTTGCTTAGAATATATGTAGCGGCAAGGATTGCCGGAATAAGCTAAACAGGAAATAAATATGGGATTATTTGATAAAATATTTGGAACCTACTCGGAGAGAGAAATTAAGAAGATAGTGCCCCTGCAAAAACAAGTTTTGGGTCTGGCTGACCGTTATGCAGCTATGTCTGAAGCTGAACTGAAAGGGCAAACTCAGCTTTTCAAGGAAAGACTTAAGAATGGAGAAAGTCTGGACGATATTTTGCCTGAAGCCTTCGCCAGTGTTCGCGAGGCTTCCAGGAGAGTGCTTGGCCTCTACCATTTCCCTGTACAAATTTTGGGAGGTATAGTCCTTCACCAGGGTAGAATTGCAGAAATGAAAACAGGTGAGGGCAAGACCCTAGTAGCGACCTTGCCGGTTTACCTTAATGCTTTGACGGGTAAAGGGGTTCATGTTGTTACGGTCAATGACTACCTGGCCCAAAGAGACAGCGAAATGATGGGAAAAATCTATAAATACTTGGGGCTGTCTGTAGGTTTGGTTATTCATGGTTTGTCTACCGAAGAAAAGCGACGAGCTTACCACAGTGATATTACATATGGAACCAATAATGAATATGGTTTTGATTATCTGCGAGATAATATGGTGACCTCCAAGGAGAACCTTGTCCAAAGAGAACTCAATTTTGCTATAGTCGACGAGGTAGACTCCATCCTGATTGACGAAGCGAGGACGCCTTTGATTATTTCCGGAACATCTGGTGAATCATCAGAAATGTATGAACAGGCCAATCGGCTGATTGCCGGCCTCCAAGGACGAACTTTTAAAGAAACAGATGATAAAATGTCCTATGAAGACCGGGCTGAGCTCGAAGGTAATGCAGACTATATCGTAGATGAAAAAGCAAAAAGTGCTGTTTTGACCGAACGAGGGGTCAAGAAGGCAGAGCGTTATTTTGGTATAGATAATCTCACCGATCAGGAAAATTATCTGATCAACCACCATATTAACAATGCCCTTAAGGCACACGGAACTATGTTCCGTGACCAAGACTACGTTGTCTCAGATAATGAAGTGGTGATTGTAGATGCTAATACCGGTCGCCTTATGCCGGGACGTCGTTATAGCAATGGTCTCCACCAGGCTATCGAAGCTAAAGAAGGAGTCAAGGTAGAAAACGAGAGTAAGACCTTAGCTACCATAACCTTCCAGAATTATTTCCGTATGTATAATAAGCTATCAGGGATGACGGGTACGGCCAAAACGGAAGAAGATGAATTTAGGGAAATCTATAAGCTTGATGTTATTTCGATTCCTACCAATATGCCCATGATTAGGGAGGACCTCTCTGATTCAGTCTATAAGACAGAACGGGGGAAGTACCACGCTATTATCGATCAGGTAAAAAAGATTCATGCAACCGGCCAGCCTATCCTGATTGGTACCATTTCAGTTGAAAAATCTGAGATCTTGTCAAACCTTTTTGTTAAGGCGGGGATCAAGCACAATGTCCTTAATGCCAAATATCACAAGCGTGAGGCTGAGATCATCGCCCAAGCCGGACGTTACGGAGCAGTTACCATTTCAACCAACATGGCTGGACGTGGTACAGATATCATGTTGGGCGGCAATAGTGAATTTATGGCCAAACAGGCCATGCGGCAAAAGGGTTATGATGAGGAGTTAATTGAACAAGCCGATTCCTATAACCAGACTGATGACCAGTCTATCATTGAGGCAAGGCAACTTTTCCGTGATTTAGTCAATCAGTATGAAGAAGCCATAGCTGATGAAAAGAAGCAGGTGATAGCAGCCGGAGGCCTTTATATTATTGGTACGGAACGTCATGAGTCTCGCCGGATTGATAACCAGCTCAGAGGTCGATCAGGCCGTCAAGGTGACCCCGGTAAGAGTAAATTCTACCTGGCCTTTGAAGATGACCTGCTCCGCCTCTTTGGTGGAGAGAGAATGGATAGGATCTTTGAAGCCTTTAACCTGGGTGAAGATGTGGAGGTTGAAAATCCCATCTTGACTCGACAGATTGAGTCCGCCCAGAGAAATATGGAGGCAAGAAACTTTGCTATCAGAAAGAGCGTCCTTCAGTATGATGATGTGATGAACCAGCAACGGAATTTGATTTATGGTCAAAGGCGGAAGGTTTTGGATGGGGAAAATGTCCATCAGTATTTTATCCATTACATTGAAAATATAGTCCGGGAATCTGTTGCAGGCTATACGGGACATTCTAGTCAGACAGCAGATTGGGACATACCTGGACTAACCAGTCACTTAAAAGATATTTTGGGAGACCTGCCGGCCATTCAAGCCCTTGAAAACATTGGGCCAACGGCCGATCCCCAGGAAATCCAGGGAGATATCATAGACCAGGCTGTGGCTAAGCTCGAAGCCAAAGGCCAGGAGCTTGCGTCCATGGATGCATCTGATGATATTCTGGCAGAAGCAGAACGCTATGTCCTCCTTAAGACGGTAGACAACCATTGGATGGACCATATTGATGCTATGGACCACCTCAGGGATGCAGTTGGTATGCGGGGCTATGGTCAACATGACCCCATCATTGAATACAAACGGGATGGCTTTGAAATGTTTGAAGCTATGACGTCAGGTATTCAGGAAGATTCTGTCCGCCTGATTATGAGGGCACAGATTAATGTCGATTCGACAGATAGGGCCAGATCCCAAAATCAGGGGCCTAAAAACATTCAAGAAGGCCTAAAGGCAGCTCCTTTTGCCGGGAGAAATTCGGCCAGGGCCGGAAGTGCTGAGGGTCCCATCCCTGATCCGGAAAAGGCGGCACCTGTAAAGAAGAAAGTTCTACCGGGGAGGAATGATCCTTGCTGGTGTGGTTCTGGTAAAAAATATAAGAACTGCCACCTGAGGTCTGATCAGAAAAACTCCTAACTTACAAATGGATAGTTTTGGTACAAGGCCTTTAATAGAGCTTCAAAATAAAGCTCTCATAAGGCCTTAAGACACTATTCTTAATTAGATCTTGCTGGCTCCTATCCGGATAATTAGAGAGTAGGATAGTGTCATCTACCTTTTGAGGTACGTTGATCTGGAGATTTAATTTGTCTTTAAGCCTTAACAATTGAGACCTACTCATCCCGCTTACGTTTAGGATATCATCCGTTAGGTTCATTTCAATATAAAAGGCATGGTTTTCATCATAGCGAAGCAGCCGATAGATATTTTTGTTTCTAGGGCTAATCTGGCAAATTTCACCGTAAACTAGGGTGGTGAAATGAGACCTCAGGGAGATCAGTGATCTGTAATAGTTGAGGACAGAGTAAGAATCATTGTTTTGGTCTGCCATTGACATTCCGGGATCTGCAAAACAGTTTATCCAAGGCTCATAACTGGTCGAAAAACCATTGTTAGGGCTGTTATCCCAGACAAAGGGGGTTCTGGCGTGGTCACGACAACCTCTGATAATCATATCAAAGGCACTGGATTTATCCGTTGCCCCCGGCCTCTCGTTGAGTTCCTCATACTTGTTGAGGCTCATGATGTCTCTGATCTGCTCTATTTTGTGGAAAGGGGCATTCATTTGGCCGAGTTCCTGTCCTTGGTAGACGATCACGGTTCCACGACCGGTTAAAAGCAGGCTAGCTACCAACTTAGCTACTTGAGAGCGGTAGTGATTGTAGCTAGAGATCCGGCTGACAATTCGGGGGTGTTTCGGATCCTCACAATAAAGGACCGGCCAAAAAGAACAGTCAGCATCTTTTTGAAGTTCTAGGCAAGTTTTAGCCAGGTAGGGGAGGGATATGGCTTGAGAGCTATATCGTCTTTCTCCCGGGTTCTCAAATTGAAGGTAGCTCAGACCTAAATCGCTTCGCCCTGTACCATCGCCTGACATGAGGCGACTGTAGTTACGGTGCATTCGCTGATTATCGGAGAGGACTAAAAAGTCAGGGTGATCCCTTTTAAGGGCTCCATATATCTCTTCAATCCAATCAAAAAGATCCGGCTGGTAAGTATAGTGTTCAATACCACTGATACCGGTAAGATTTGCCAACCCCTTAGAGCCGTCCGGATATTCCTTTTGTTTGGCAATAATGGATAAAGATTCTAAAAATAGACCATCTATCCCCAGTTCACGCCAGAACAGCATGGCCTCAATCATGGCTTGTCTGACTTCAGGCTTGTGCCAGTTTAAATCAGGTTCCCTGTTGCTTTTCAGATGAAGGTAGTAACCTTTGGCAAAACGCTCGTAGCGCCAGGCCGATTCGTTATAGTGTGATTGCCAGTTGTTGGGTGATTCTCGGTTAATATAGTAGTCCTTATAGGGGCTGGTTTGTCCGGATTCTTGAGGACGGGTTAAGTCAGAAAACCAGGGGTGTTCGTCCGAAGTTTGATTGAGGGGAAAGGTTAATATTAATTTAATTTGATTCTTATGACAGATCTCTAGTAAGTCCGTTAGATCCTCAAGACTACCCATGAGGGGATTGATAGACTTAAAATCAGAAATATCATAGCCTGCATCGTGAAAAGGGGAGGCAAAGATAGGGCTAAGGAGGAGGGCATCTATATTGAGGGAGAGGATATATTCAAACTGGTCTATAATTCCCCTAAGGTCACCATACCCATCCCCATCTGAGTCAGAAAAACTGGGGACAAAAATATGGTAGATAACACTCTCTTTCCACCAATCCAGCTTAAAAGTTGAGGAGCTTTTGAGGGTCATTTGGTAGGCATCCTCATTCGTTAATTTGGCAATCAACCATCTGATGAGCCGTCGGTCAAACTCTATTCCGGTTAAGCGAGAAATGAGCCGGTAGGACTTTAAGGGAAGCTTGCGGATAAAAAAATGATCCAGGTCATGGACGCTTTTACCTGAATAGTAGGTGATGAAGGATAAAAGTTCATAGCCTAGATTAGACTGTAAAACATCTTGAATAGTGCTGTCTGTCGTCCATTTGTTTGCCTTTTGCAT
>CAMYEY010000039.1 GCA_947254895.1 uncultured Clostridia bacterium | reverse complement strand
AACCTTTTAAGCCATTTGTCAAAACGCCCTCGTAGTCAACAGCTATATGGGCATCTCCTGAGTTGAGCTTGCCTTCCATGCCGAAAAAGCCTGTTTCCATATAGACATTTACTTCTTCCGGGAAAAGAGCAAAACCGACATCACGCAAGGTTTTGTTGTGCCAGAACGGTGCTATCGCCCTCAACTGTTCCTTCGTTTCTTCCGTGATATAGAAAACATCACCGTCACGTTTTTCAAATAGGTCTAATTCTTCCAAAACAAATTTTAAGGTGTATTCAGGGAAGATGGGTGCATTGCGATTCTTAGTCGCCTGGTTACCAGCAAGCAAGGACTCTTCTTCAATATAGATGGTCATTTTTTCTAGAATATTTTCGAGCATTAGGGCACGCTTCATAACCGCCGGCTTGCTCCAATGTTCTTCATAAGCTTCGGTCGCAAGCAAAGCTCTTTCAGCATCTATATAAGGTTTAGTTGATAAAATATCTTCACGATAACTTTGCATTCTCTCAGTTAATTGACCAAAACGGCTAATATCTTCCATAGTTTTCCTCCCATATGATGTAGATATGAGTTTCGCTTCATCTGTTGCCTGCTAACTATCATGTAGATGGAAGTTATCTCCAGCTATTGCCTAGTATCACCATATGGCAAGTAAGACTCTGCTGCACCAAAATATAAATACTATATTTCTGTCATCATATTATAAATGTTTTTGTCTTGTGTCAATTTTTTCTTTCATTTGAAAGCATTGTTAGTTTCTTTTGTTACAACTTTGAAATTTATCCCTCGCTTAGCCTTTATTTTTCAGAATAGCAAGGTTAATAAAGTTACCGTCTTGCTAAAATGGCCACTGTTGGGCTTTGGCTGGTTGGAACGATAAGACGGTAAAGATTTTGGAGTTACGATCTTGCTAAAATGGCCAGATCGGGGGCTGATCTGGTTGGAAAGTTAAAATGGTAAGGATTTTAAAATTACCATCTTGTTAGAATAGCCAGGCTAAGGGCTGATCCGGTCAAAAAAAGAAAGACGGTAACAAATAAGAAGTTACCGTCTTGTTATTATTGCCAATACTGGACCAATACCAGCCCCATATCAGAGCAAAGGGTTAAAGAACTCAAACGTCCAAACCCCTAAGTTGGAAAAAGTCTTGCTTTACTCCAGGCACATAGCACTTTCGTAGGCCCAGGAGGTTGCTTCTAGGACAGAACCGGCTTTGTTGACATCGCCACAAGTAAAGACCCGTTCAAATTCTCTATGATAATCGTCGGCCAGGTCTTGTTGGGGGCTAACGCCGGTTGCCATTACCAGGACATCACAAGGGATTTGAGATTTTTCACCGGACTTGACATCTTCAACCGTAATGTGGCCGGGCTCTGCAGAAATCAATTTTTGGTTAACAGAGATTTCCACTTGGAGTTCCTTGAGGGTTTTGACCAGGTGGTATTTAACCGAAGGATAGACTGAGTCGGCTACTTCGGGTTTCATCTCGACGACTCTTATCTGGTTTTTGAGGGAAGGTTCGGCAAGGAGTTCGGCAACTTCTAGGCCAGTAACGCCGCCACCGATGACAACCACCTTTTTGCCCTGAGGTCTAATCTGTTCGCGAAGGACCTTGTCCCAAACCAGATATTCGACCGAATCTAGGCCGGGGACTTGGAAGACCAGCGGGCGGCCACCGACTGTCAGGAAGACAGCATAAGGTTTGTCAGCAATGACTGTTTCGATGCTGGCTTCTTGGCCTAGAACTAACTCAATATCCCGTTTTTCAACTTGGCGGACAAGGTAGTCACGATATTCCTTAATCAGGTCTTTTTTATTGGCTAAGGAGGCCATGTTAAGGGCTCCGCCGAGTTCTTCTCTGGCTTCGTAAAGCTTTACCTTAAAGTCTCGGTCAGCCAAGGTGATTGCTGCTTGCATACCAGCCGGGCCACCACCGACAACTACAACCTTGCGACCTTGGCCACAGGGCTTGAGGTCGGGATAAAGGTCCTCACGGCCAAGTTTTGGATTGACCGCACATTTAAGACGGTGGAGGGCATTGATCTCTTTGAAGCAGTAGAGGCAGCCGATACATTTACAGATTTCAGCATCGTCACCGTGGTAGGCCTTGTTACCAAAGTCCGGATCAACCAGTTGGGCTCTAGCTAGGGCGACAAAGTCACAGACACCAGACTCCAACATGTTTTCTGCGACGCTTGGTCGTTTAACATTATTGACAGCGATGACCGGAATTTTAACCGCCTGCTTGATACCAGTGGCCAGATTGCCCTTCCAACCTTCTGGGATATTGTAAGGCTCAATGATCGTAATCCCGCTCTCATAAGTTCCGCAGCTAATATTGAGGGCATCTACTCCTAGTTTTTCCAAGGCTTGGGCTACTTTGACTGTATCTTCCAGGTGGTTACCGTCTTCGATAAACTCATCAGCACTCAGTCTCACACTGATTGGCAGTCCGGGGCAAACCGACTTAATCCCCATAATAATTTCTGTGATGAAGCGGAGTCTCTTTTCAAAACTACCGCCATATTCATCAGTCCGGTGGTTTGTATGCGGGCTCAAAAATTGATTGAGAAGATAACCGTGGGCAGCGTGGAGTTCAATTCCATCTGCACCAGCCATCTGGGCATACTTTGCCGAAGTCACAAACTTTTTAACGAGGCCCTTACATTCTTCCAAGGTCAAGGCACGGGGTTCGCCGCCAGTCACCTGACAAGGGATAGCGCTGGGGGCAACAACGTCCCGCCCCTCCATCAAGTATGACTTGGTCTGCCTGCCTGGGTGGTGAAGTTGGACAAAGACTTTTGATCCTTGACGGTGAACAGCCTCCACCAAATTTTCTAGGGCATAGACATGGTGAAGCTTGGTTAGGGCCATTTGATTAGGCATCCCCACACCATGTTCATCATCAACCCGGCAAATTTCGGTGATAATGAGGCCGCAGCCGCCTTTGGCTCTTGCTTCGTAGTAACTGATCAGTTTTTTACCTGCATCGCCATTGGCTTCAGCATAACCTGTGCCCATGGCCGGCAATACAATTCTGTTTCTCAAATGTACTCTGCCAATTTTTCCTGGCTGAAAAAGCATTTGTTTTTGCATAGTTCTCTCCTTTTTAACGCAACCTTACACTTATAAATTTTTCTTTTGACCTCTGTAAGGCCTTTACAAGGCCTCTACCCTTACCTGCTTACCCTATTCTGGGCTTTGATACTCAATAGACTAAAGCTTTGCGTAGTGGTTTTTCACCGCCTTTAGGATAAGTAAGCTGACGACGTTAAAGCAAAGCCCACCTACTAGGAAAACCAGTAGGAATTTTGGGAAATCAGACATGAAGGCTTCGCTATTGGCCGCACAGATAGTCAGGTATAAAAAGCCGACATTGTTCAAAAACATGGGAGCCTTGGGGTGCAGGTAAATTAGGATGAAAACCCCGATAGCCAAGCCAAGTAGGAAAGCTGGAAAAGCTCCTAGGATGGGGCTTGCTTTTGCAATACCTAGACTGACCAGGTAGGTTAAAAGCATACCGACCAGGCCACCAAGTGTAACGCTTTTCAGCTTATAGACAAAGTCATCTCCGGCCATAGTAAACATCATGATGTTACCCATAAAGATGAGGTAGCTATAGGGTATTTTGAGCAGAAGCAAAATCACATTTGCTACGATGATCCATAAGAATAGAAGCAGGCGAAATGTATTGCCCATCTTTTTTGCCTTGTCTTGTTCGTTCATATATCTTCCTCCAGTTGCAGCTTAAAGTGCATGTTTTATCATATAGCTTAGGGTTGATTTCTCTATTGACCTTTACTGAACATCAGCATAGTCAATCGGTTTAACCTTATCAGCTTCAAATTCACCCTGTTTTCTGATTAAAGTATCGTACTGGTCATGGGTTAGAATATAGAACTGGTCTTTAGACAAGGCTGTGAAGACTTCAGGAATAACTTCTTCCAGTGTCTTACCGGACTCAAGAACCTGACGGTTGAAGGCAGAATATTTTTTATAGGTTTCGCTATGGTACCAAGGTTCATCAGCAATTTTAAATCTCTCTGGCCTATGCTTGTCGGTTTCATACATTTTGGTCTGGACAAAACCTGGGCAGAAGACAGCGATATCAATATCCGCTTTGATGTTTTTCAGCCACTTATAGGTAGCTTCGGACAAGGCAACTGCAGCATGTTTCGTTGAGAAATAGAGGGGTGCTGAATGAGATGTAATAATCCCGGCAATGGAACATACATTTAAGATCTGGCAGTGGTTGCCCTGTTCGATCATCTGGGGAATAAAACGTTTCATCATATAAACATGGGCAAAATAATTGACAGAGGTAACCCAGTGCAGGTCTTTTTCTGTAAATTGATTCAGTTCTCCCAAAGCCGAAACACCGGCATTGTTAACTAGGATATCGCAACGACCATAGGTATCCATCGTGGTTGAAAAGATTTTGTCGCACTCCTCAGGCAAGCTGACATCGGCTTGGAGGGCTACGGCTTCGCCACCCTTTTCTTTAATTTCCTTAGCGACCGCTTCAACATCATCGCCTTCAATATCTACTAAGAGAAGTTTGGCACCTTTGTCGGCCATTCCTAGGGCTAAGGCCCGGCCGATACCATTACCTGCTCCGGTGATAACTGCTACTTGGTTTTTGTAATCTTTGATCATAAGTTGTCTTCCTTTCTCCTTACGGTTCAGCTTATTAAAATCCATCAGCTTGCCATTGAGTGCTAGCTTTGATGGTTTTATTTTTCTTTACGGTGAAGCCTACTAAAATCTTAAAATCCACCAACTTGCTATTGGGTACTTGTCCCGATTGTTTCATTTTTTAGTCAACTTGGCTAAATTGCTTACACACTTGTTGCTATCTTACCGTAAACGTTTAAATTGTAGTATGTTCTGACTATCTTAAATTTAGCGTCTAAATTGTACTTAGAGTACATTTTAGGATTGTTTTGTGATTGAGCCGGTTTTTTAGGTTGGGTTGAGGCTTGTTTGAAGCTTGGATGGTTTTGAAGTTTGTTTAAAGCTTGTTTGAAGCTTGTTTAAAGTTCGGATGGAACTTGGCTAGAACTCGTGCGGGACTCGGATGGCAAGAAAGTTAAGATGGTAACGATTTTGGAATTACGCTCTTGCCAGAATCGCCATTAGACGGTCTATTCTGGTTATAAAAGAAAGATGGTAAGGATTTTAATGTTACCATCTTGCTAAAACCACCAACGCAGAGTAAGAGCAAAGACTAGAACAAGGACCGATGGTAAAACCTAAATCCATATGGTCACGAACAGAATTTTTGGCTATCCTAGTACTTGTCACTTTTCGCCAAAGAAAGGAGCTTTCAATGTTTGTCTTGCTCTTAGCCTTAATTTATCTTTCCTTTGTCAGCCTGGGCCTCCCCGATGCCCTTCTGGGTTCAGCCTGGCCGATGATTTATCCTGACTTTGGCGTGCCCGTGTCTTATGCCGGTATCATCACCATGCTGATTTCCTTCTGCACAGTCATTTCGAGTCTGGCCAGTGACCGGCTAATTAGAAAATTTGGGGTGGGTCTCATCAATGCGGCCAGCGTCGGCCTAACGGCTTTGGCAATTTTAGGTTTTTCGTATAGCTTCAACTTCACAATGCTTTGTCTGTGGGCCATTCCCTATGGGCTGGGAGCGGGTTCGATCGATGCCGCCCTCAACAATTATGTCGCCCTCCATTACTCTAATAAACACATGAATTGGCTCCATTGTATGTGGGGCGTTGGAACCAGCATTGGGCCTCTGATTATGGGTTTTGCTATCAGCCTCAAGGGTTCCTGGACCTTGGGCTATAGGTTTATTTTTATCATACAAGCAATCCTCACAATAGTGCTCTTTAGCTGTCTCCCCCTATGGAAAAAGGTAGACCGGTTAAGGGCCGAAAGAGGAGATCTTGCAGTAAATCCCACTAAAGGAAAAGCGCTTTCACTCAAACAAATCCTAGCCCTGCCTAAGGCCAAATCCATCATGGTCTGCTTTTTCTGCTATTGCGGGATTGAGCAAACCGCCCTCTTGTGGACGGCTTCTTATCTGGTGCTGGCTCGAGGAATTTCTGCCGAACAAGCAGCTTCATTTGCCTCAATTTTTTGTTTGGGTATAACCGTTGGCCGGGCCATCAGCGGCTTTTTAGCCATTAAGTTTAGTGATAAACAAATGGTTTGGCTGGGTCAATCGATCATCCTCCTTGGCCTGATCTTCCTCATTATTCCCTTTTCTCAGATACTGGCCCTAGCGGCCTTTGTGCTCATCGGCTTGGGCTGTGCTCCGATTTACCCTTCGTTACTCCATTCCACCCCAGATCACTTTGGCAGCGACCTCTCTCAAGCTATCATCGGCGTGCAAATGGCCAGTGCCTACGTAGGATCTAGTCTAATGCCCCTCCTCTTTGGCCTGGTTGCTAACCACATCAACATAAAGCTCCTTCCCTTTTTCCTTCTAAGCCTTTTGATTGGCATGGTTTTCCTTTATAAAAGATTAGTCAAGCAGGATAGTCCGCTTACTGCAGGTCAACCGTGAAGTTGGGTCAAGCGGAAAAGATGTTGAGGTCCGAAGGTTTAAGTTTAATTTATGATGGTGTTAATGGCAGCCTGGACGGCTTGATATCTATCTTTATTAGAATGGGATGCCAGACAAGTTATTAAATATTTTTCGCCCTTGTTTTCGTATAGGGCAATAATATTGTAGGAAGATGCCATTGTTCCTGTCTTTACCCCTTTAATGTGCTCATTGTAAAATAGTGAATTTTTGTCTAAAAATTCATTCGTATTTTTCCACGTCATTTCGCCCTGATCAGTTTGAATGGTAAAGGAACTTTCACCTATGCATTCTTTGACAAAATCATAATCGAGCAGTTTAAGAGTCACCCGGTTAATATCTTCCAAATTAGTACTGGATTGTGTCGAAAAGCCACTTGGATCAAATAAATCTGTTTTGCTATAACCTTCTTGTAGTAAATATTCACTAAGATTTGTCACAAAATGATTTACATACTCTTCTGTACTGTAGCCATCGCCCAAGTCCATTTTCCCGATATTGTATGCCATAACATAAGCCGCATCGTTTCCGGATGGGACAAGCATAGCTTGCATTATTTGTTTAGCTGTATATCTTCCACATTTTAAATTAGCTAACGAAGAGCCAGCAGGAACAAGTTCTAAGGTCTCTTCGTTTGCCTCGAAAACATCTTCTAATTCGACTCTGGTCAGTGCATAGTCAATGGCAAACAGCTTAGATAAACTAGCAACTGTTGGCAGTTGACCTCCACCCTCATAGAATAAATATTTTTGATTATTCATATCGTATATAGAAAAAGCAAGTGCATCCTCAGGAATTTTGAGCTCCCTTGTATTCACGACAAAGTCAATTTTGTCTTGAACATTTCTAAAAAGGCTTGATTGAAAAATTCTATTCTTAAATAGTCCTAATATGCCAAAAAGTACTGCTAAGAATATAGCACCCACGATCAACGTTATTTTCCGCTTGCTTTTCATAGTCCACCTCAAACTTGATTGGCACCGTCTAGGTTGAGTATAGATTATATATCATTATGAAATGAAGGAAAACGATTATGTGGGACAGTTCCCTTGTTTCAAGATTATTTTTCAACAAGCTTTTCCGCCAAGTCAGACCAGAAAGCTTAAAATAAGCTGGATCGCGTTTCGTCCGGGGGAATCGTCATGAAATAGTTGGAGTAAAAGGCCTGAGTATCGAGGTTGGTCGAACCCGGATTGGAGGCTGGGTCGGGCTGGATTTGTTTGAGGTCATCGAGTCTCTTCCGGAAAAAATGATAGAGTTTAAAAGAGGTCTTTAACCTGTTGCAGAGCCGGTTATCCTGGAGATCAAGATCCAGCAGGTTCTCCAGTTTTTTGACCCGAGCGTAGACCGTATTGCGGTGGATATACAGGCGGTCTGCTGTGTTTTGCAGACTTTTTTCTTCCTCCAGATAGATTCTTAGGGTATCATAGTAGGCCGTTCCCCCCTCATCTATTTTTTCCAAGCGGCTGATGATGGGGTGCTTATACTCATTAAGCCCATCCAGGGGGTGGATCATAAAGAGGCTTTTATAAAAGTGCAAATCGTCATATCGGTAAAAGTAAGAATCCGTCAGGTAAGGGCCTAGGAGCATGGCTTGCTTGCATTCTTCATAGGCAAAGGAAACTCTTTCGTAATTATTACAGGGGCGGCTTATGGCACACTTGAAATGACTTTCACGGAGGAGGTTCTGGAGCTTATCGATTTTTTCAAGTTCTCTTTGATCGAGAAAGGTTAGCAGGTTGTACTTGTAATATAAGAAAATGACCCTTTGAAAGATTTCTTTGATCTTCCTCATAAAGTTGATAGCGTCACTCTTGTCATTTTCCGCACCCATCTGCTGCTTGTTGTCTTGCAGGTTGAAGAGGAGAACATAAGTATCACAATCCTTAGCGAGAGTATAGTTGAGTTTTTCAAACCGCCTTTTGATCCTGGCCGGGGCAATATTTTGTTCATCCAACCGGTTGAAATAGAGATCTTCTTCGGTGATGATTTTATCTGCGTGAAAAGATTCTTCCCTAAAATATAAGGCCAAGGTTTTACTCAACAGGGTCATCTGGTCGTGGATATCTTCAGGGAAGGGATTTTTACAGGCTATAGTGATCGCTGAAAGGTCTCCCCCCTGCTCTTGCTGAATAGGAGCCACAAGTTTACGGTAGGGACTATGACGGCAAGCAACTTCGTAACATTCTTTGGTATCTTCAGCGGTGTGAAGGTAGCGAATATTAGGAAGTTCGGAGATAAATTCCGGACTACAGACAGAAGTGTCGACCGCTTTGTACCATTCCTTGTCGAGGATATCTTCCTTGGGTGATGATGCCACAATGAAGTAAAAGGCGTCAAAGATAATGATCGGGTTTCCTAAGAAATTCGCTGCCTTTTTGAGGATTTGCTCCAGGCTGTCTTTTTGAAGGATAGACTGAAAGAGGATATCTGCTAATGTTTGCGTTTTCATTTTTTGTCCTTACTTACACGTGTTTATGTTTGTTGTCATAATGGTTAGCCCGTGGCACTGGCGTCCGAGCTGTACCCTGTTAGTTTTTGCAGGATGGTAATTTTTATTTTATTACCGTCTTGGTTTTTTGACCAGTTAGACCGTGGCTAGGGCCAAGGAAAGCCTAAAATCCTGCGGTAATCGTAAGACGGTAACTCTCCAACCCTTACCATCCTAACTTTCCTGCCAGCTAAACCTTCGTCCCACCGGTCAGCTCTATGAGACTTCTGTTTCTTCTTTGACGGCTGCTGCGACTAGGATAATCAGGAGTAGATAGAGGGCAAAAATCAGCAAAAAGACATTGTGATAGGTTTCCTGGACAGAATTGCCGGCGATCAGGTCCGAAACGGTTTTATAGATCATATCTCCATAGAAAATTCCCAAGGCAAAGAAGGTTTGGAAAAAAGCCATGCTCATGTCGCGCAGTTCAAGTTTCACGCTGAGCATGGTAAGTCCTATCAGGGCATTGTAGGTTATCCCGTAGCAAAAGCCTTGGAGCAGGGAGCTGTAGAAAAGCAGCTGAGGATTACGGCTGACGAGGAGGATCAGGTTAAAGATGCTGCCACAAGAGATGCCGAACAAGAGGCTCTTTTTCAGGCCAAAGCGGCGGCTAAGGAGGGTTCCAACCAAGACGCCGGCAACCAGTTGGGCCAAGCCGTAGATGAAATCACTGTACGCAACCATCAAGGCATTCATTTGGACAAATTCGCTCTGAAAATAGGTGATCATATTGGAGCCGGATGTGCTGAAACGGATGAGTGATATGAGAACGCCCAGGCTGGCATAAATCCAACTACGGCGATCTTTGGTGATAGCCACGAGGGCTTCTCTGTTCATCCTACTTTTCTGGTCTTGGACTGCCTGCTTGCTTTTTGTATCTCGGACAAAATATAAAAAGACCGCTGCCAAGACGGCGAATAAGATGGACAGTATCCAGAGGGCTTGATAATTTTCTTCGCTTTCAATAGTAAAGGCGTATTGGAAGGAACTCATCACAAATTCTGCAAGGAGGGGGGCCATGGATAAAATTGAAACGGAAAGGAGGGCATCTTTTTCAGCAAAGCTTTCTGCAAAAAAGAGGTTAAAAAGGCCGAGCATGGAAGCTCCCAGGCCCAGGGAGAGGCTGGAAGCAAGGAGGGAGTTAAAACTTGGAGATAAAACTACCCAGAGGCTTGTAGCAGCGACAGCGAAGAGGCCAAGAAGGATGACTTTTTTCTTAGATTTCCAGCGGTCGGATAAAAACAAGACCAGGGCCCGGGCGAAGATAGAAATGAAACCGTAACCGGAAGCGATGATGGCACCATGGGTAAAGTCTAGGCCGAGGCCGCCGGCCGAAGGGGGATTGACCGCATAGGATTTTCGGTAAGCGCGAATGACCACATTGGCGGACCAAAACAAAACCAGGAGGGTGAAGATCATTAGTTGATACTTTGACAGCTTATATTTTTTTGCTAGGTAGGCAACCAAAGCCACCACGCATAGGGCTGTAATCAAATAGACAAGTATTTTGGTTTCCATCTTGCAGCTTTGCCTCCTCATGGAGCTCTCTGATTTCACGGAGCTCATTAAGATCATACAAATCGCTGACCTCATTGTTTCTCATTAAGCTCACCAAGCTCATTGACCTCATTGGTTTCCTAAGACTTTTACGGTCTGAAGCCTAAAGGTACGCCAATCATTATCAAGCAAGCCGCCGGGGTGTGCAAGTCACCTTGCATGTTTCTTTGTGTGAATTTTACATCTGACTACGAGATGACCAAGTTCATTTTGCCTGTTAAGATGTATCATAGAAGAGTAAGGAAAATCAGATATGGAACTTTTAGCACCTGCCGGTACAGTGGAAGGCTTTAAGGCCGTCCTGCGGCAGAAACCAGATGTTATTTATTTAGGGGCCGGCGATATGAACGCCCGCTCAACAGAAGCCCAGCTAGCTCTAGACCAACTGGGTGATTTGGTCTGCCAGGCCCGCAAGCAAGCCGTAAAAATTTACTTTACCTTGAATATTCTGATTAAAGATCAGGAATTTAAACGAGCTTTGGAAATAGCCGGGATTGCCAGGAGGGCTGGTGTAGCCGCTTTTATTGTGCAGGACAAGGGTCTCATGCAAGCCTTGGCGGAAAAATATCCGGATATTCCGCTCCATGCTAGTACCCAGTGCAGTGTGGGCAGTCGAGAGCAGATCTTGGAACTAAAAAGTCTAAAGGTAAAACGTGTCGTTTTGGCACGTGAGCTAAGCCTTGAACAGATTAAAGACCTCACCGACTATGCCCATAAGCTCGATATAGAGGTTGAAGTTTTCACCCACGGTGCCACCTGTATGTCCGTTTCGGGCCAGTGCCACATGAGTTTTTGCATGGGTGGAAGAAGTGCCAATCGGGGAAATTGTGCCCAGCCCTGCCGCAAGACCTACCAACTCCTGGAGGGTGGGAAAAAACTGCGTGACTATTCTGCCCTGCTCTCACCCAAGGACCTCAGTTATTTCCCTTTTTTAAAAGAGCTTGCAGCCATCAAAGTGGATGCTTTAAAAATTGAAGGTAGGTTGCGGAGCAAAGAATACCAGGCTCAGGTGACCGCGATCTTTAAAACGGCCATGGAAGAAATCGACCTTGGCTTGCCTGATTCGCAAATCGTGACAGATGAAAGGCAAAGGAACCTGGAAATCGCCTTTAACCGAGGGGGGTCTTTTCAGTTTGCTTTTCTTAAAAAAGTTCGGAATGCTGACTTTTTAAGTCCGGACCAGGTCAAC
>CAMYEY010000038.1 GCA_947254895.1 uncultured Clostridia bacterium | reverse complement strand
GGGCCGGAGCAAGCGGACCTATGGGCAGGATCATCGAGCGAGATGTTGAAGCTGCCTTGGCAGCCGGCTTTGTTGCCACATCGGCAGCAGCTGGAGCTGATTATGCAGTGGCAACACCGGCAACCGGTATCGGTGGAGCTGTCCGGATCGAAGACCTGGGCAAGTTGCCTGAATTACAAAATCTCCAGGGGGCAGCCATGATTGATAGTCTGGCCGCCGGCCTTGATGAACCTGAATATGTGGATAGCAAGCTGACCAATATCAGGAAAGTTATCTCTAGGACCATGCGGGCTTCGCTTAATGAGTTGGCTCAATTGACCCTGAACACACCGGTCGATATCAGCCGGATCCTATCCTTTAGGAAACACCTTAAAGAACTCAAAGCCCAGGGGCTGGACGAGCAGCTTGACCTGGCTCTGGTTAAAAATATTCCGACCATCAACGATATCTTCCTTTATGCTGTGTCGCGTGTTGTTAAAAAATTCCCGGACTTCAATGCTCACTTCCATGAAGAAGAGGGCTATATCCGCCACTTTAACCGGGTCCATCTCGGTATAGCTGTGGCTACCGATAGAGGCCTTATGGTGCCGGTCATTAAAAACGCTGACCTTAAATCACTTAGCCAAATTTCGGCCGAAGCAAGGCAGTTGGCTGATGATTGTCATGCAGGGTCTATCAACCCCGATAAGTTGACCGGAGCTACGATTACGGTCACCAACATGGGTACAAGCGGTGTTGAAACCTTTACACCGGTTATCAATCCCCCTGAGACTTGTATCGTCGGTGTTAACTCGGCAACACAAAAGGTTAGACAAGGTAAGGATGGACAACTTGAACTTTATCCCAGTATTTACCTGTCATTGACAATCGACCACAGGGCGATCGATGGTTCGCCGGCCGGGGCTTTCAACAAGGCCTTAAAGCAGGTCTTGGAAAATATCGACCTATTTTTGATGAATTAAGCAAGCTAGAATTAGAGGTAAGAGATAAATCATGGATAAGATTTATGATGTGTTAGTAATTGGTGGCGGTCCGGGTGGATACCTGGCTGCCCAAAGAGCCGGTGAGCACGGCCTCAAGGTTGCTCTTTTTGAGAAGAGAAACCTGGGCGGGGTTTGCCTGAATGAGGGTTGTATTCCCTCCAAGGCCCTTCTCAATTCGGCCAAGGTCTTTGAACATGCTAAGGACGGCAGTGTCTTTGGGGTGACGGCCGAAAATGCTCAGATAGACCAGAAAAAGGTAATCGACCGCAAAAATAAAGTGGTTAAGACCCTGGTTTCCGGGGTTGCTATGACCCTTAAGAAAAATAAGGTCGAGGTGGTTGAGGCCAAGGCCGAGATCAAAAACCGGATCAAGGGCCTCGTTACTGTAACAGCTGATGGTCGTGACTATCAGGGTAAAAACCTAATCATCGCTTCCGGATCTGAGGTTATGATTCCCCCGATCGAAGGCCTCAAAGAACAGATTGAAAAGGGCTTTGTCATTACCAGCCGTGAGATTTTAGACCTTGAGGAAATTCCTAAAAAGATGGTCATCGTCGGTGGTGGCGTTATCGGGCTAGAGATGGCCTCTTATTTTCAGACCGTGGGAACAGAGGTCCAGGTCGTCGAGATGCTGGACCACATTGCCGGTACGGTTGACCGTGAACTGAGCAAGCTCCTGCAAAAGGAGTTTGAGGCTAAGGGCTTGAAGTTCCACCTGGAATCCAAGGTGACCTCCTTTGGTGACCACTTCGTTGAATATGAAGCGGGGGGCAAGAGCCACCGCCTTGAAGCAGATTATTGTCTGCTTTCGATCGGCCGCAAGACCGTCTCTGATATCGGCCTGGAGGCTATCGAGGTTGAGCACGACCGGGGCCGAGTCAAGGTCGACGACCAGATGCTGACCAATATACCGGGCGTCTACGCTGTTGGCGATATTACCGGCAAATGGATGCTGGCCCATGCTGCTTACCGGGAGGCTGAAGTTGCCGTCAATACTATCTTGGGAAAAAAGGACTTTATGCGCTACGAGGCTATGCCTTCTGTCCTTTACACCAATCCTGAAATGTGTTTTGTCGGTGAATCAGAAGAATCTGCCAAAGCCAAGGGCCTCGATTTCAAGGCCCTGACAGTCCCCTTACTTTATAGCGGACGTTATGTGGCTGAGGTCGAAAAGGGCCGGGGCGTAATTAAACTCTTAGTCGATAAAAAATATGGCTACTTGATCGGGGCCCACATGTTGGGTTCTTATGCCTCAGAAATTTGCATCAGCCTTGGCATGATGATCGAAAAACAGATGACAATAGACGAAATTAAAGAATTTATCTTCCCCCACCCAACGGTAGGCGAAGCAATCAGAGAAGCAATTTTTCAGCTATAAGAGCAGGAGGACAAGATGACTAAATCATTATTTTTGGACCCGAAAGAGATCCTAAAACCCAGTAAGTTAAAACTGAAAGACATACCTGTTAACCAGTATCAAAAGACGGTTAAAGATGAAAAGGATAAATTCAGCAAAGAAGACTTTCTCCATATCTATCAAGATATGAGGATGATCCGTGAATTTGAAGATATGCTGATGTCGATCAAGACGACCAACCAGTATAACGGCATGGAGTATAACAATCCGGGCCCGGCCCACTTATCTATCGGTCAAGAGGCTGCTGCTGTCGGCCAAGCTTATTGGTTAGATAAAAATGACTTTATCTTTGGTTCACACAGGTCCCATGGTGAAGTTTTAGCTAAAGCCTTTTCAGCTATCCGCAAAATGGATGAAGCCGAACTCCTTGAGATGATGGAGACCTTTATGGACGGCAAACAGCTTAAGGCTCTTGAGTCTCTCCGGTCTGAACAAAAGGACAACAGTGACCTGGCTACCCTCTATATCCTCTATGGTATCTTGGCAGAAATTTTTGCTAAGGAAACAGGCTTTAATCAAGGTCTGGGCGGGTCTATGCACTCCTACTACACACCGCTCGGAATTTTCCCAAATAACGCTATTGTCGGTGGTTCTGCCGGTATCGCCCTAGGTGCTGCCCTCTACAAAAAGGTTAACCGCCAACCGGGTTTAGTTATTGCTAATATCGGTGATGGTGCTCTCGGTTGCGGCCCAGTTTGGGAGGCTATGGTTATGGCAACCATGGACCAGTACCATACCCTGTGGGAAGATGATATGAAGGGCGGCCTGCCTTTGATCTTCAACGTCAACAATAACCACTATGGCATGGGCGGCCAAACTAGAGGCGAGACCATGGGCTATGGCAATCCTTCCAGGGTTGGTGCAAGCCTTACCGGAAGCCAGATGCACACCGAAACCGTCAACGGGAACAACCCCTTGGCTGTCATTGACGCCTATAAGCGCAAAATGAAAAACATCGCTGACCAAGATGGGCCAATCTTCCTCGAACTCGAAACCTACCGTTTCTCCGGCCACTCCCCATCCGATGCGGACTCTTACCGGACCGAGGAGGAAAAAGAAGCTTGGCGTGAGTTTGACCCCATCCTGACCTTCCCCAAACAGTTGGTTGAGGCGGGTGTGGCCAGCCAAGAAGAAATCGAAGCGATTGATGCCTACGTTGTCAGAAAAGTGACCGAGGCTGTTAAGTTAGCGATCGATCCTGTGATTTCCCCCAGGATGGACTTGGACCAACATCCAAGGGCTATCGAAGAACTGATGTTCTCCAACCATACGATCGCTGCCATGTCCGATGCCAAAGCAGATATGCTGGTTACCCGTGAAGAGCTCAAAGACAATGTCCGGGTTAAACAGATTTCTCGCCGGTCACGTTATGCCTATGATGAAAATGGCAAGCTCCTGACCCCCAATAAGCGTTACCAATTTAGAGACGGCGTCTTTGAGGCTGTCATCGATAAATTTTATGAAGACCCAACCCTGATTGCCTATGGTGAAGACTTACGTGACTGGGGCGGTGCCTATGCCTGCTACCGCGGACTCACTGAAGCCGTCCCCTACCACCGTTTCTTTAACTCTCCGATTTCTGAGGCAGCCATCGTTGGTTCATCGATCGGTTATGCCATGGCCGGTGGCCGGGCCTTGGTTGAATTGATGTACTGTGACTTCCTTGGCCGTGCAGGCGATGAAGTCTTTAACCAGCTGCCTAAGTGGCAGGCCATGTCCGGCGGTTACCTCAAGATGCCTGTTGTCATCAGGGTTTCCGTTGGTTCTAAATATGGTGCCCAGCACTCTCAGGACTGGACCTCACTGGTTGCCCATATCCCGGGCATCAAGGTAGCCTTCCCGGCAACTCCTTACGATGCTAAAGGTGTCCTGACAGCTGCCCTGGATGGTACAGACCCTGTGATCGTCTTTGAGAGCCAGAGGATCTACGATGTCGGCGAACAATTTGTCAAAGACGGCGTTCCCGAGGGCAAGATGGAAGACTATAAATTAGGCGAACCTGCCATTAGGCGCGAAGGTTCAGATGTCACCATCCTGACCATCGGTGCTACCCTCTACCGGGCTTTAGAAGCCGCTGAAGAGATGCAGGACAAGTACGGTATTTCGGCTGAGGTTATCGACGCTATCACCCTGGTTCCTTTCAACTATGAAAAGGTCCTGGAGTCCGTCAAGAAGACCGGTAAGGTGATCATCGCCGCCGACGCCACCGAGCGTGGAGCCTTCTTAAACGACTTGGCTCGGAATATCCAAGACTTGGCCTTCGACTACCTCGATGCTCCTGTCCAGGTCCTCGGAGCCCGTAACTGGATCACCCCGGCCCATGAGCTCGAAACCTACTACTTCCCCCAGAAGGATTGGTTTATCGACCTCTACCACCAGAGGATTGCTCCAATCGAAGGTTATAGCCCAAGCCAGAATTTCACCGATGGTGAAAGAATCCGCCGCGGAAAAGCTGGTGTTTAAGTCAATCATTTCTAATTGCTAGACCGCCCGGCGAGAATTGATAGCTAGTTTTTGCCGGACGGTCAGATACCCCCCTCTCGGAGCCTTGTGACGGCTGGTTCAGGAAAATTTTTCCGGACCACCGGCAAGGCTCATTTTTATGTTTTCCATGTTATAGTATTTAAAGAATTGATAGATACAAAAAAGATCAGGCTGGGACTCCGAGTGGGTTTTAGGCCATAGAAAGCAAGGTCTTGAATGAAAGAAGTTTTTAATGTTCAGGGGATGAATTGTTCAGCCTGTGTCAGGGCTGTTGAAAAGGCTGTGGAAAAGCTGGAGGGGGTTGACCAAGTAGCGGTCAACCTTTTGAGCAACTCCATGCAGGTCGAATATGACGACCGGGTTACCTCCGGCAAGGATATTATCAAGGCCGTCCAGAAGGCCGGCTATAAAGCTAAGCCACAGAAACAGGCGGGGCAGGCAGAGGCTAAAGCCGACGGCCAAGAGGATCTGACCGATGAGGTGGATGCTGCTGAAAAAGCCCATAAGTTTAGGGTTATTGCCTCCTTTTGCTTTATGGTCCCCCTCATGTATATCGCTATGGGCCCGATGGTCGGCCTCCCTATCCCGGGGATTTTTCAAGGGGCGGCCAACAGTGTGATTTTTGCCTTTAGCCAGATGCTTTTGACCTTGCCGGTTATCTACCTTAACCGCAACTACTATATCAAGGGCTTTAAGGCCCTTTTCCGGGGCCAGCCCAACATGGATTCTTTAGTGGCCATCGGGTCTTCTGCGGCCTTTGTCTATGGCATCATTGTCATCTATATCCTGGCTTATGCTACAGGACACGGCTTGCCGGATCTTGTCCACTTGCACCAACATTCACTTTATTTTGAATCGGCAGCCATGATCTTGACCCTGATCAGCCTGGGAAAATATCTGGAAGCCAAGTCCAAGGGGAAGACCACTTCGGCCATCAAAAAGCTGATGGACCTGACTCCAAAGAAGGCCTTGCTCTTGGTCGATGGCCAAGAAAAAGAGGTCCCTATTGAAGAGGTGAAAGTGGGTGACATTCTCCTGGTTAAACCCGGTTCGGCTGTTCCTGTTGATGGTTCAATCCTTAGCGGCCGGGGGGCTTTTGATGAATCGGCCATTACCGGTGAATCTATTCCTTCCGAAAAGTCCGAGGGTGAGACAATAATCGGGGGCAGCCTTCTTCAAGTCGGCTCCATTACCATGGTGGCGGATAAGGTGGGTGAAGATACGACCATGGCCAAGATTATCCGCCTTGTTCAAGACGCTAATGCGACCAAGGCCCCGATTGCTAAACTGGCAGATAAGATTGCCGGTATCTTTGTTCCGGCTGTGATCGCTATAGCCCTTGTAACCTGTGGAGTCTGGCTTGTGGCCGATTATAGCTTTGAATTTGCCCTGAGCCGGGCCATCTCAGTCCTCATTATCTCCTGCCCCTGTGCCTTGGGCCTGGCTACCCCAGTAGCCATTATGGTGGGGACGGGCAAGGGAGCCAGCCAGGGTATTTTGATCAAGTCGGCTGAGGCCTTGGAAGGTCTCCAGGAGATCTCGGCCGTTATCCTAGACAAGACGGGGACGGTAACGGAGGGAAAGCCCCTGGTGACAGACCTCATACCGGCCAAGCCCGGCCTGGGAGAAAAAGGCTTGCTGGCCTTGGCAGCTTCCCTAGAGGCCCCTTCTGAACACCCTCTCAGTCTGGCTATCCTTGCAGCAGCTGAAGAAGAACAACTGACCTATGAGCCGGTTTCAGATTTTTTAAACAGCCTGGGCAAGGGGATTTCTGGTAGCCTGGGGGGTGAAAAGTACTACGCCGGAAACAGTCTCTACATGAAAGAACTGGGAATCGACCTGGGTGACTTTGGAGACCTGGCCATGCAATTGGCTGACCAAGGGAAGACAGCCTTGTATTTTGCGGATAGCCGGGAGCTTTTGGGACTTATCGCTGTGGCAGACCCTATCAAGGCTAGTTCGGTCGAGGCGGTCCGGCTCCTAGAAAAAGAGGGGTCCACGGTTTATCTTTTGACCGGTGACAACCAGAGGACGGCCCAAGCGATTGCCGGCCAGCTAGGGATTAAGCAGGTCATGGCTGAAGTGATGCCTGACCAAAAAGAAGCTAAGGTGCGGGAAATTCAGGCTAGTGGTAAAAAAGTGGCCATGGTTGGGGACGGGATTAACGATGCCCCGGCCCTGGCTCGGGCTAATGTTGGAATAGCGATTGGGGCAGGGACGGATATAGCCATTGAAGCGGCGGACATTGTCCTGCTCAAGTCTGACCTCCTGGATGTGGAAAATAGTATTTTCCTAAGCAGGCATACGGTCCGCAATATTAAGCAGAACTTGTTTTGGGCCTTCTTTTACAACGCCCTCTGTATCCCCCTGGCTGCGGGTATTTTTTACCCAGCCTTTGGTCTGGTCCTCAATCCTATGATTGCCTCGGCCGCTATGTCCATGTCCTCGCTCTTTGTGGTTAGTAATGCCCTCCGTCTCAACCGGCTTAAGTTTCCGGCAAAAGGGAAAAAGAGCTAGGCTAGGTTTCATCATCCTGTAGGCTCACAAAGTTCTAACCTGCCAATGACGGTTACAAGTTTGCTAGGCAGATCTAAAAGCTGAAGTCTTCGAATGAATAGGGGTCTTCAGCTTATTTTTTCAGGTGGCAGCGAACGTAATAGCTGGCAGATTTTTCCAGCAGGTGGGTCCGGTGGAACACATCCTCCATATCCGCACCGCAACAGGCCATCCCGTGTGATCCCATGATGACAGCCCAGATATCATCGGTCACGGCTGAGGCCACTGCCTTGGCCAGTTGGTCTGTGCCCGGCTTGTAGTAGGGGACAAAGGCTGTCTTATGGCCCAGGGTCATCTCGGCTTCCGGTAAAACGATGGGCAAAGCCTGGCCGGCAGCCGCAAAAACGGAACAGTTAAAAGAATGTGTATGGATCACAGCATTGATATCCGGATGGCCCCGGTAGATGGCTGCATGAAAACCCTTTTCGATCGAAGGCTTCAGGCTTCCCTCATGGGTCATGTCTTGGTAGTTTACCCGGACCATGTCATAGGGGCTGAGCCTATCATAGGCCAGGCCCGAGGGGGTGATCAGCATAAATTTGTCGTCCAAGCGGAGAGAGAGATTACCCCAGGTGCCCAGGGTTAGGTTTTCTTCAACCAGGCGGTTACCTGCCGCCACAAGCTCTTGGCGAAGGGCCAGTTCTCGGTCTGAAACCTGCCGGTCAAAGTCGTCCGGGCCAAGTGATTTATTCTTGGCATCCATCTTAGAATAAGAAGTCAGATAGGCCTTGCGGTAAGCCAAACATATCCAGGCCGGCAGCTTATTATAGCCACCGATGCAGGTCGATTGAACCATAGCTTGGGCAGACTTTTCGACAATTAAGCTGGCGGCCAAGGCTCGGTCAATAGAGGGGGCTAGGACCAGCAAAACCTTTTGGTTGAGTTTAAAATTATCTAGCAAGACGGCGTCATGCTTGGTCAGGATTTCCAAGACTTTCTCCTGGTCATTACCATCGCAAATTTTACACTTGAGGCCGACGATCTGTGGTAGGTCATCGAGGACAGGCTCCACCTCCTTGCCTTGCCCGAGGAGGTCTATAGCAAACTTAGGCTGGCTGACGAGGAGGACATCCCGGTCCGGCTTATGTTGAAAAATTGCTGCAGCCAGGGGAGACTTTTCTTGGAGCTCATTCCCTGTCAGATAGCTAAGGTCGGCCTGGCCAGTCTTATAAGCAAAAGCATCCTCCTTTAGACGGCAGGCCAGGATAAAATTATCCAGACCCACGTCCTGCCGGGCCAACTGATGTTCTAATTCTGCCACTGCCTGGGTTAAAGCTTCTTGTTCAAGTGTAATTGCCATAATCTTCCTGAGCTTTCTTACAAATAACTTGGCCCTTAAGCCTGTTTTTCCTTATTTTTAAGCCGAATGGTATTGAGGAGGCCACCGTTTTTAATGATTTGAACCTGTTCATCCGTCAGGTCATTTTTCACCTGAAAGCTGGTCCCCTTAGTCTTATTTAAGACGGTGAAGGTCCTGCCTGCTGCAAGTTCGACAATATCTTGAACCTCTAATTGGTCAAGAAGGTCTATCTGGTCAAAGTCTTGGCTGTCGACAAAGAGCAAGGGGATGATGGCCGAGTTAATCAGGTTTTGCTTATGAATCCGGGCATAGGACTTAGCAATGACTGCCTTAATACCCAGGTAAAGGGGGGCTAGGGCAGCGTGCTCGCGTGATGAACCTTGACCATAGTTTTCACCGGCGACGATTAGACCACCTCGGTGGTCCTTACACCTCTGGTAGAAGTCGGGATCGATCTGGGAAAAAGTAAACTCTGAGATCTTCTCGATATTACTGCGGAAGGGGAGGACTGCAGACCCGGCCGGTATGATGTGGTCTGTCGTAATGTTGTCTTCAACCTTAATCATCACCTGCTTGTCGATCGGCTGGAGGGGGCTCCCAACGGGTACATCCTTGATGTTAGGCCCTTTAATGACCGGCTTATTGGGGTCACAATCGGGTAGGATAATGGAAGAATCGTCCACCACATAATGGTCTGGCAGGCCTACGCGTTCGTAATCCAGACCGAGGGGTGAGCTGATATAACCCTTGATGGCTGAAAGGGCAGCCGTTTCAGGGGAAACCAGGTAGACGCCGGCAGACATGGTACCCGACCGGCCGTAGAAGTTACGGTTAAAGGTTCTGAGGGAGACTCCGTCTGTGTTGGGCGACTGACCCATGCCAATACAGGGGCCACAGGCTGACTCCAGAAGCCTGGCTCCGCTAGCGATAATATCTGCCAGGGCCCCATTTTTCGCCAGCATATTGAGGACCTGCTTGGATCCGAAAGAAATGGTCAGAGAAACGTCTGGGTGGACTGTTTTACCCTTTAAAATATTGGCCACATTGCAGAGGTCAGTAAAGGAACTGTTGGTACAGGACCCAATACAGACCTGGTCGACCTTGATTTTACCTAGGTCGGCTACCTTTTTAATATTATCCGGTGAATGCGGGGCTGCTGCTAGGGGTTCCAGCTGGTCGAGGTCAATTTCAATCGTTTCATCGTAAACTGCTCCCGGGTCGGCTTCTAGCGGTATATAATCCTCACCGCGGCCTTGTTTTTCTAAAAACTCCCTGGTGTTTTCATCCGAAGGGAAGATAGAGGTGGTTGCCCCAAGCTCGGCTCCCATGTTGGTGATGGTGCTTCTTTCGGGGACGCTCAGTCCTTTGATACCGGGACCTGTATATTCAAAAATTTTACCGACCCCACCCTTGACTGTCTTGATTTCCAAAACCTTCAAGATAATATCCTTAGCACTCACACCGGGCCTCAGCTGGCCTTTTAAAATCACATTAACCACTTGGGGGAGTTGGATGGTATAGGGGATACCGGCCATGGCACAGGCAACATCCAGGCCGCCTGCCCCTATAGCAATCATAGCCATGGCACCCGCTGTTGGCGTATGGGAATCAGACCCAATGAGGGTTTCGCCCGGCTTATCAAAACGCTCCAGCTGGACCTGGTGGCAGATACCGTTGCCTGCCTTAGAAAACAGAACACCGTAGCGGTTAGCGATGGTTTGCAGATACCTATGGTCATCGGCATTCATAAAGCCGGTTTGCATGGTATTGTGGTCGACATAGGAGAGGGAAAGTTTGGTTTTGACCCGGTCGATACCCATCTTTTCCAGCTGCAGGTAGGTCATAGTTCCTGTTGCATCCTGGGTCAGGGTATTGTCAATCCTCAGACGGACCGTATTTCCGGCTTTCATTTCAGCCGGTTCGGCCAAGTGATCTTTGATGATCTTATATGCTAAACTATTAATAATTATTCACCTCTTCCTTTTTTGAAGATTTAGGTTAATAATAGTTTAAATCAGGGTGCTTGTAAAATTACTTAAGTGATCTGATATGTAAAAGATAAGAAAGTCGCTGATTTCTGAATAAACTGGATAAGAATAGAGGGATTCCTTGGGGTTTGGCCCGAGAGCTGGAAGAGAAAGGAATAGATATGGCAACAAGTAAGGGTAAAGATATTTTAAGAATATTTCATTTGGCAGAGGGAAATAATCGGATTCCCACCGAGTTGTATAGTAAGTATAATGTCAAAAAAGGCCTGAGAAATGAAAATGGAACCGGCGTTGTGGTCGGTCTGACCAGGATCTGTGATGTTGCCGGCTATACCAAAGATGCAGAAGGCCGCAAACAGGACATGGAGGGCGAACTCTTTTATCGGGGTTACCCCCTGAAAGCTGTCTACGATAAGGTGGCAGCCAGTGACCATAATGGTTATGAAGAAGTTTGTTTTCTTCTCTTGTTTGGTTATTTTCCGACTGAGCTGGAGAAGCTCTTATTCAAAGAATGCCTCCGTGAAAGCTATGCCCTGCCAGACGGTTTCTTGGCCAGAAATATCCTCAAAACATCCTCCTTTGATATGATGAACAAGATCCAAAGGTCTATTCTCCTCCTCTATTCCGATGATCCCAATCCTGACGATCCCGGTGTTGATAACTACCTCCAGCAGGGGCTTTCCATTATAGCGAAATTACCGGCCATAGCTGTTTACTGCTACCAGGCCATGTCCCACATGGTCGAAAATAAAAGCCTGGTCATCCACCCCCAGCGGGCAGATATGGACCTGGCCGAATACTTTTTATACCTTCTCAAGGGTGAAGGAAATTATACCCAAGATGAGGTTTCAATCCTCGACCTGATGATGATCATCCATGCAGACCACGGTATCGGAAACAACTCAACCTTTGCCAGTCTGGTTGTGGCATCTACCCAGACGGATATTTATTCAAGCTTTACAGCGGCTGTTGGTTCACTCAAGGGGCCACGCCACGGTGGAGCCAATGTAACCTGCCGCCATATGATGAAGACCATCATCGAAGACCTGGGCCTCGATGCCGATGAAGACCAGATGCGGGCAGTTTGCAAGAAACTGTTAAACAAGGAGTATTTTGACAAGGCCGGCCTGATCTA
>CAMYEY010000037.1 GCA_947254895.1 uncultured Clostridia bacterium | reverse complement strand
CCTAAATAGATTGGCTGATCGGTTAAGCTAAACTGAGTTGACCAATTGATAAAAAGAGAGCTGTTCCCCAAAGGGGATGGCTCTCTTTTCGTTTGTTACCATCTTGATCTTTCTGCTGATGAGTCTGGGGTCTGACGATTATTGTAGGATGGTAATTTTTCAATAGTTACCGTTTTAGCTCTTCTACCACTGAAACAATGAAAGCAAAATTATCCGGCGACAACAGAGTCTACCGGGAAAAGCAAAATCACCTAAGATTAAGCTGTTTTGGGTGCAATTAGGATTTGCTCAAAAAAGAAAAACCATGTTGACACTAAAAAATCAGCATGGTAGAATTATTTACTGTGCCATTGTTTACGCTTGTCTTTATTTTCAAGCACCGGCAAGGGACAGAATTACTATGAAGCATAGTTATTATATCATTTAAGGCAGTGCGGTCAAGCAAAAGTCTTTACTAACTATCGGGCCTGTTGGCAGAAGGCCCTCTGCCAGGGCTTTTGAGAGAAGTAAAGGGTGTGCCAAAACCGTACATCCACATTGTGGTTAATTCGAGAGGTGGTTGTTGATGGTGAAACCCGTTCAGTATGGACGCGTCGAAAGAATGTCTTATTCTAAAATTAATGAAGTTCTAGATATTCCAGACTTAGTTGCAATTCAAAAGAATTCTTATAAATGGTTTCTTAATGAGGGGATGCAGGAAGTCCTTGACGATGTCTCTCCGATAAGAGATTTCTCTGGTGACATCGAACTAACTTTCTTAGAGACGGAATTTGACACGAGTAAGCCTAGCTATTCGATTGTAGAATGCAAGGAACGTGACGTCAATTATGCTGCTCCCATGCGTGTTATGGTGAGACTCCATAATAAGAAAGATGATGTTGTTAAAGAACAACAGATCTATATAGGTGAATTCCCAATCATGACAGATACGGGAACCTTTATCATCAATGGTGCGGAGAGGGTTATCATTTCTCAGTTGGTTCGTTCACCCTCGGCCTACTTCGGTAAAGAAAAAGATAAAAACAACCAAGATATCTATACTGCTCAGATCATACCTAATCGAGGCGCTTGGCTGGAGTATGAGACTGACGGGAATGGCATAAATTGGATCCGGGTAGACCGGACCAGAAAGTTTCACCTCACTATCTTTTTAAGGGCTCTGGGCCTTGGTTCGAACCAGGAAATTATGGAAATTCTGGGCGAAGACCAGTACCTCAAGGCTACCATGGAAAAAGATGGCTGCAACAACCAGGAAGATGGTTCCCAGGAGATGTTTAAAAAGTTGAGACCTGGTGAAGTCTATACCACAGAGGGTGCTAGGAGCTATCTCAATAATATGTTTTTTGATCCGGGCCGCTATGACCTGGCTCACGTTGGTATTTATAAATTAAATAAAAAGCTGGCAATCAGCAAACGTCTGGTTGGCCACCGCCTAGCTGAGACCTTAGTCGACCAAGATGGTGAGATTTTAGCTATGGAAGGCGATGTGGTTACCCACGAGATGGGCGAGGCTATTCAAAATGCCGGTATCAACAAGGTGGATATTGTGCCTCTCAGCCGTGAGGGACATTCCATCATAGAGCTTGACCACAGCATTAGGGTTTACGGGAACAATCGGGTTGATCTGGTAACATACCTGGCAAAAGCTTTCCCGGACCTCAACTTTACAGACTTTGATCCGGAGAAAGAGGTAGGGATTAAAGAAAAGGTTTATACTCCGGTCCTGGATGAGATCATTGGAGATATCGAAAAATTGGAAAAGGGCCAGGACAAATTGTTGGTGCTCAAACAAGAGTTGGCTAATGCCAAACATCAACTTTGTCCATTCCACTTGACGATCGATGATATCTTGTCTTCTATCTCTTATTTCCTCAACTTGAGATATAACGTAGGGCATACCGATGATATTGACCACCTGGGTAACCGCCGGGTGAGGTCAGTTGGTGAGCTTTTACAGAATCAAATGCGAATCGGATTTTCTAGAATGGACCGGGTGGTTCGTGAGCGGATGCAGGCCATGCAAGACCTGGATGAGGCTACACCGAAACAGATTATCAATACTCGGCCGATTTCTGCTGCTATCAAAGAATTTTTTGGCTCTTCCCAGCTTTCCCAGTTCCTGGATCAACCTAACCCCCTAGCTGAGCTGACTCACAAAAGACGTTTGTCGGCTTTGGGACCTGGTGGACTTTCCAGAGAACGGGCAAACTTTGAAGTACGTGACGTACATTCTTCTCATTATGGCCGGATGTGCCCAATTGAAACGCCGGAAGGACCGAATATCGGTTTGATTAACTCCTTGGCAACCTATGCCCGGGTCAATAGCTACGGCTTCTTAGAAACTCCGTATCGGGTTTACGATAAGGTTAACCAGGTGGTGACGGACGAGATTCGTTATATGACCGCAGATGAGGAAGATTATTTCAATATTGCCCAGGCCAACGAACCCTTGGATGAAAATGGGCGTTTTGTTAATGATCGGATCTTCTGCCGTTATCTGGACCAGTTCCTGGAGTTACCACCGGAAGAAGTTGACTTGATGGACGTTTCGCCAAAGCAGCTGGTTTCTGTGGCTACTTCCCTCATCCCTTTCTTAGGTAACGACGATGCCAACAGGGCCCTGATGGGATCTAACATGCAGAGGCAGGCGGTTCCCTTGATTAAGCCCGAGTCACCTATCATCGGAACCGGGATGGAATACCGTGCAGCTAAGGATTCGGGTGTTTGCATTGTTGCAAAAGAAGATGGGGTTGTATCCTTTGTCTCGGCCGACGAAATTAGGCTCAAGGTTAAAGGTAGTAAGACTGAGGTGGTCTACCCTGTTCTGAAATATAAGCGGTCTAACCAGGGAACCTGTGTTAACCAAATTCCTCTTGTCAGACTAGGCGATGAAATTAAGGCCGGCGATATCCTAGCAGATGGTCCTTCGACCGATCACGGCGAATTGGCTTTGGGTAAGAACCCCTTGATTGGTTTTATGGCCTGGGAAGGTTACAACTACGAGGATGCTGTCTTGATCAGTGAACGCCTGGTTCAAGATGATGTGTATACTTCGATTCATATTACAGAATACGAGTGTGAAGCCCGTGATACCAAGCTTGGACCGGAAGAAATCACTCGTGAAATTCCTAATGTCAGCGATGATGCCCTCACCAACCTAGATGAGGATGGTATTGTTCGTATCGGGGCTGAGGTTAGGTCCGGTGATATTCTAGTAGGTAAAATTTCACCTAAAGGCGAAACAGAACTTACTCCGGAAGAGCGCCTCTATAGGTCAATCTTTGGCGAAAAAGTCAGAGAGGTAAGAGACACTTCAACCCGAGTACCCCACGGTGAGTCTGGTGTCGTCGTCGATATTAATGTCTTTAACCGGGAAGATGGCGATGAATTAAAACATGGTGTGACCAAGATGGTCAGGGTCTATATCGCTGAAAAGAGAAAGATCTCGGTAGGTGATAAAATGGCTGGACGCCACGGTAATAAGGGTGTTGTCTCCTTGATTTTGCCTCAAGAAGATATGCCTTATATGGCCGATGGTACCCCGCTTGATATCGTCCTTAACCCCTTGGGTGTTCCGTCCAGAATGAATATCGGCCAGCTCCTGGAGGTTCATATGGGTATGGCAGCCAGAAAGCTTGGCTGGAAGATAGCCGTCCCGGTATTTGATGGTGCGAACGAAGACGATATTGTTGATGTCCTTAAGGAGGCCGGCATGGATGAGGATGGTAAGACTGTTCTCTATGACGGTCGGACAGGTGAGCCTTTCGAAAATCGCGTAACGGTTGGGGTCATGTATTATCTGAAACTCAACCACTTGATTGATGATAAGATCCATGCTAGGTCAATTGGCCCCTACTCCCTTGTTACCCAGCAGCCCTTGGGTGGTAAAGCCCAATTTGGCGGCCAACGTTTCGGCGAGATGGAGGTTTGGGCTCTTGAGGCTTATGGTGCTGCATATACCTTGCAGGAAATGCTGACCGTTAAGTCGGATGATATCCAGGGCAGAACTAAAACCTATGAAGCCATCGTCAAGGGTCAAAATATTCCTGAACCTGGTGTGCCTGAAGCCTTCCGGGTCTTGATTAAGGAGTTACAGAGTTTGGCTCTCGATGTGACCGTCAATTCTAAGGGAGAGGCGATCAATGTCGAAGATGATGACACGGTAGATGAGGTTCCTGATACAACGTCTGAAACCTATAAAGAACTGTTCGGAGAAGCTTCAATGGAGGGGCTTACCGATGCAGGCTTTACAGAAGTTCACTTTGACCCGAATGGTGAATTGTCGAGTGACGAAGATGAAGACGAGGATGAGGACGATTTTGCTGACGACTTGTCTGAGGATGATGAATTAGACCAAGACGATTAGAGATAGTTGCCGCTACAGGGCTAGCAAGCAAGAGGCTAGCCGCTGATAAGGATTGTTTATAGATAAAGGGGTTATATGTCAGACATTAATAATTTTGATTCGATTAGCATAGGCTTGGCATCGCCGGAGAAAATTGCTGAAGAGTGGTCTTATGGCGAGGTAACCAAGGCAGAGACCATCAACTATCGGACGCTCAAACCGGAGAGGGATGGCTTATTCTGTGAAAGGATTTTTGGTCCAACCAAAGACTGGGAGTGCCACTGCGGTAAATACAAAAAAATCCGCTACCGGGGCATCAAGTGTGACCGGTGTGGTGTTTTGGTTACTCGGTCGGTTGTTAGGAGAAAGAGGATGGGGCATATTAAGTTGGCAGCCCCCTGTTCCCATATCTGGTACTTTAGGGGTATTCCTAGCCGAATGGGCCTCTTGCTCGACCTCAAACCCCGGGATATAGAAAAGGTCCTCTATTTTGCCTCCTATATTGTCCTGGACAAGGGCGAATCAGATTTTGCTGAAAAGCAAATTATTTCTGAACAGCAATATCGTGAAGCCTACCTAAAATACGGTCGAGATGGTTTTGATGCTCGGATGGGGGCAGAGGCTATTAAGGTCTTGCTCCAAAGGATTGACTTGGATGAATTAGCAAAGAGCCTTAGGGTAGAGATGCGGGAATCTAAGGGACAAAAGAGGATCCGGATTATCAAACGTCTGGAAGTTATTGACGGTTTTAAAAAGTCCAATAACAAGCCGGAGTGGATGATCTTGGAAAATCTGCCTGTCTTACCGCCAGACCTTAGACCGATGGTCCAGTTAGATGGTGGTCGTTTTGCAACCTCTGACTTGAATGACCTCTACCGCAGAGTTATTAATAGAAATAATCGTTTAATTAATCTGCAACAGCTTTCGGCACCTAATATTATTGTGCGTAACGAAAAGCGGATGTTGCAAGAGGCTGTGGATGCCCTAATTGACAACGGTAGAAGAGGTCGGGCTGTAACCGGTGCCGGCAACAGGGCCCTCAAGTCACTTTCAGACCTGCTCAAGGGAAAACAAGGTCGTTTCCGTCAGAACCTTTTGGGTAAACGGGTTGACTATTCCGGCCGTTCCGTTATTGTTATCGGTCCTAATCTCCAACTTCACCAGTGTGGTTTGCCTCAAGAGATGGCTTTAGAGCTCTTTAAGCCCTTTGTCATGCGGGAAATTATTGACCGTGGCTATGCCCACAATATCAAGACAGCCCGTCGTCTGATCGAAAAGGCAGCTGATTTTGTTTGGGAGATCTTAGAAGATGTCATTAAAGACCACCCGGTCTTACTTAACCGGGCACCTACCCTGCATAGGTTGGGTATCCAGGCCTTTGAGCCAATCCTGGTTGAGGGCAGGGCTATTCAGCTCCACCCCCTGACCTGTCCGGCCTACAATGCTGACTTTGACGGTGACCAAATGGCCGTACACGTACCTCTTTCTGTTGAGGCTCAGGCTGAGGCCCGTTATCTCATGTTGGCTTCTAACAACATCTTAAAGCCACAAGACGGTAAGCCTGTTGCGGTTCCTCAGCAAGATATGGTTATGGGTATTTACTATATGACCATAGAAAAAGAAGATGCCAAGGGAACAGGTAAAGTCTTTACCAGCCTTGATGAAGCTATTATGGCCTATAGCCAAAAGGAAGTTGATATGCATGCCCGGGTTAAGATCCGGATTAGCAGGGAGATCAACGGTGAGCTTAAATCAGGAATTGTTGAAAGCACCTTAGGACGCTTTATCTTCAACTCGATCCTTCCCCAGGACCTGGATTTTGTAGATAGGAGCCAGCCTGGCAATGAGTTGGTCCTTGAGTGTGATTTCTTGGTGGGTAAAAAGGATATGGGTCGCATTATCGAAAGTTGTGTCCACCGCCATGGCATCTCAGAGACCGCCAAAATTCTCGACAAGATCAAGGATATGGGTTTCCATTATTCGACAGTGGGGGGCATATCTATCGGTATTTTCGATATGGTTGTGCCTAACGTTAAAGAAGAGTACATAGAAAATGCATCTCAGCAAGTTGCTAAGATTAACCGCCAGCATGAACGTGGTTTGCTAAATGAAGAAGGTCGCTACCGGGCTGTTGTTGATACCTGGATGCGGACAACTGATGAAATCACTGAGGCTTTGAAGAAGAGTCTGGGCAAATTTAACCCGGTCAACATGATGGCCGATTCCGGTGCTCGTGGTAATATCAACCAGATTAAACAATTGGCCGGTATGAGGGGTAACATGACAGATACTTCAGGCCGGACCTTGGAGATTCCGATCAAGTCTAACCTCAGGGAGGGAATGAATGTTGCTGAGTTCTTTATCTCTTCCCACGGTGCTAGAAAGGCCTTGTCTGATACGGCTCTTAAAACTGCTGAGTCAGGTTACCTGACCCGCCGTTTGATTGATGTATCCCAAGATGTCATCATTAATGAAGCCGATTGCGGCACAGATGAATACATCGAAGTTTCCGCTGTTACTGTGGGCAGCTCCAGAGCAAAACGGGTTATTGAACGTCTTTATGACAGAATTAATGGCCGTTACGCTGCTAAGGACGTAGTCCATCCGGAAACTAAAGAAATTATTGTCTGCAGAAATCAGTTGATTACTGACCGGATGGCTAAAGAGATTGAGAAGGCCGGCATTGAAAAAGTTGCTGTCCGTAGCAATCTAACTTGCCACTGCCGCCATGGTGTCTGCTCTAAGTGTTATGGCCTTAACCTGGCCTCGGGTGAGCCGGCAGTTGTCGGTGAAGCGGTTGGTATTATGGCTGCCCAGTCTATCGGTGAGCCCGGTACCCAGTTGACCATGAGAACCTTCCATACGGGTGGTATCGCATCTGGTGATGATATTACCCAAGGTTTGCCGAGGATTGAGGAACTCTTTGAGGCGAGAAAGCCCAAGAGCCAGGCTATCATTGCTGAAATTTCCGGTGTGATCAAGGTTCATGAAGCTAAAAAGCAGATGAATGAAGTAAGTATCGTTGCTGCTGATGGCGAAACAAAGAAATATAAAATTCCTGTATCAACCCCCTTGCTGGTGCAAGACGGTGACATGATTGAAAGTGGTGACCTGATCACAGATGGTTCAGTTAACCCCCATGATATCATGGCTATCAAGGGTGCAGCAGGTGTTCAGCGTTATATTATAAATGAGGTCTTAAAGGTTTATAAGAATAACGGTGTTGATATCAACGATAAACACATTGAGATTATTGTTCGCCAGATGCTCAAAAAGGTAAAGATCGATGATCCGGGCGATACCGAGTTCTTAACCGGTACCATGGTTGACATGTTTGACTTTGAGGAAGCCAACAAAGAAATTGAAGCTGAAGGTTTGAGACCGGCAGAAGGTAACAGGATGCTGCTTGGTATAACCAAGGCTTCCTTAGCTACTGAGTCCTTCCTCTCAGCTGCTTCCTTCCAGGAGCAAACCAGGGTCTTGACAGACGCTGCGGTTAAGGGCAAGACAGATGAATTGCTCGGCCTTAAAGAAAACGTCATCTTAGGTAAGTTGATCCCGGCAGGTACAGGAGCTTCCCGCTACCGGGTAATTACAGCTACACCTGTAATTAATGAAAACAAAGAGTTACTAGAGGAAGCTAATTAGTCTTAATTTAACTTCTTTAGAAATGGGGCAAGTCTCAGGATTTGCCCCATTGACTTTATACTGGGAACTTTTTGCTAAATTATTTTGTCTATGGCATAATTTGCCATATTTGCATTTTATAAAAGAAATGGAGGCAGTTATATGAAAAGAATAAAGGTCTTTTTGGCCCTAGTGCTTGTTGTTACCAGTCTCTGCATGCTGGCCGCTTGCGGTAAGTCTGCCGGCTCTAATACTGACGATATTGCTACGGCACCTGCAGGCTCAGCTAATCAGAATTCTGACCATGAAATTTCAATTGGAGTCATCCAGTTAGCCCCTCATGTTGCCTTAGATTCCAGC
Organism: uncultured Clostridia bacterium; assembly: GCA_947254895.1. Lineage (GTDB taxonomy): Bacteria > Bacillota > Clostridia > Saccharofermentanales > DTU023 > UBA5436. The sequence continues at coordinate 3,724 of CAMYEY010000037.1, read as the reverse complement.
TATGAAGGCTTCCTCGAAGCCTTGTCTGAGCGAGGCTATGTTGAAGGTGAAAATCTTCATCTCGATTATAACAATGCTCAAGGTGACCCCTCCAATGCAACGACTATTGCGCAAAAGCTGGTTAATGCCAAGCCGGACCTGATCTTTGCTATAGCAACCCAGGCTGCCCAGGCTGCGGCAAATCAGACTTCAGATATTCCTATTGTTATCACAGCGGTGACCAATCCTCAAGAGTCAGGTCTGGTTAAGTCTAATGAGAAACCTGAGACTAATGTTACCGGTACTTCAGACCTCACCCCGGTGGCCGAACAGCTTGAGTTGATCAAGAGAATTATGCCTGATGCCAAAAGGGTTGGAGTTATTTTTTCATCATCGGAAGATAACTCTTTGATCCAGGCCAAGATGGCCCAAGAAAAATTGACTGAGATGGGGCTTGAGTATGTAGAATTAACCGTTTCTAAGACGGATGAAATTACCCCGGTAGTTCAGTCAGCTATGGGGAAGATCGATGTCCTCTATACGCCAACCGATAACCTGGTTTCCGCCAATATGACAGCTGTGACCAATGTGACAACACCTGCCGGTGTGCCTGTTATTTGCGGTGAGGTTGGTATGTTGGAGGGCGGCGGCTTGCTGACCCTGGGTGTTGACTACCACAAATTAGGTCTGCAGGCAGGTCAGATGGCAGCTGATATTTTAGAAGGCAAGGCTAAACCACAGGATATGCCTATCCAAACGCAAAAAGATCTGGAATTTGTGGTTAACGAAGACCTGGCCAAGCAGCTAGAAATTACAATTCCGGATGATTTACTTAAAAAGTAATGTGATTATTGCCGGCTTTGCCGGCAAATTTTTTCTTTGGGGAGCGTAAGTATGCAATTTTTATTAGCGATCGAGGGTGCTCTGGCACAAGGCTTGTTATGGGCCATCCTGGCCCTTGGCTCCTATATTACCTTTCGCCTCTTAAATTTTACCGACATGACCGTTGACGGGTCTTTTACCCTAGGGGCATGTGTTACAGCTGTGGCTATCGTTCAGGGTATCCCGCCTATTTTAGCCTTACTCTTAGCTTTGATCTCAGGTGGTTTAGCCGGCCTTGTAACCAGCTTTCTCCACAACAAGCTCCATATTCCGGAGGTCCTTTCGGGAATTTTGAGTCAGATTTCTCTCTATTCTATTAACCTCAGGATTATGGGTCGGGCTAACCAGCAACTCTTACAGTACGATACTCTCTTTAATCAAATTCAAAAGCTCTTAGAAGGCCTAGGACTTAGCCTTTCTAACGATGAGGTGGCTATTTTAGTAGGCATGGCTTTCGTGGCTATAGTGATTAGTGGTCTTTACTGGTTTTTCGGTACAGAGATTGGGTCCGTTATCAGGGCCACCGGCAATAATGAAGCCATGGTGAGGGCTTTGGGTCAAAATACCGGCCATACTAAACTCATTGGTTTGATTATAGCTAATGCCTGCATCGGGTTAGCCGGGAGCTTGGTTGCCATGTACCAGGGTTCTGCAGATATCGGTATGGGGAGCGGGGCGATCGTGATCGGCCTAGCTTCAATCGTAATCGGTGAAGTAGTTCTGCGTAGGGTGGTTGCCTTTGGCTCTAAGATGGTTGCTTTGGCAGTGGGTTCCGTCCTTTACCGGATGATCGTGGCCCTAGTCTTGCAGATGGGTCTCAATACCAACGACCTTAAGTTGATTACGGCGGTCATCGTTGCTTTGGCCCTCTTTTTACCTAATGCTGTCCACCAATACCAAGCCAAAAAGGCCAGGGCTTTAGCTGCTGAGGAGAGTAAGAATGCTTGAAATTAAAGATTTAACCAAGACCTTTGATCCCGGTACACCTAATGAGAAACGGGTCATGAACCACCTCAACCTGGAAATTGATGATGGTGATTTTATAACGATAATTGGTGGCAACGGGGCCGGAAAGTCGACCTTACTTAACTTGATCTGTGGAGTTTTTCCGGTTGATACAGGTAAGATCATTTTAGACGGCCAAGAAATTCAAGACCTGCCTGAATACAAGCGAGCCAAGTATCTGGGTCGGGTTTTTCAGGACCCGCTAAGGGGGACTGCGGCCAATATGCAGCTTGAAGAAAATCTTGCCCTGGCTATGCGGCGGGGTAAGAGAAGGGGGTTAAATTGGTTTATCCAGGAGGAGGAAAGAGCGCTCTACCAAAAGCGGTTGGCTGCCCTGGGTCTCGGACTTGAGAACCGTTTAAACGACAAGATAGGCCTCCTTTCCGGTGGTCAGAGGCAGTCAGTTACCCTCCTGATGGCCACCCTCAACAGCCCTAAACTTTTACTTTTAGATGAACACACGGCGGCCCTGGACCCCAGTACAGCTGATACTGTTCTGGCCCTGACAGACGAAATTATTGCTGAGCAAAATCTGACGGCCCTGATGGTTACCCATAACATGCAGGATGCCATAGACCATGGCAACCGCCTGATTATGATGGATGAGGGCCGGGTCATCTACGATGTAAAAGGTCCTGAAAAGAAGAATCTGAAGGTCAAAGACCTTCTGGACCTCTTCCAGGACCTTGCAAAGGATGCACCCAGTGACCGGATGCTTCTCGATTAGCTGACCAGCTAATTTGAATTATACCTGCTCTTAGGGAGCCTGGTCTGATTTAAGCATCAGACCGGGCAAAGCCATTCCGCATCAGGTTGGATGCCTCATAGAGAACCTTGTCTAAGAGCTTATCTGTTTCTGCTTTCAAAAAGTCAGCCATTTCCTGGTTGGCTTTTTCGCATATGGGCCTGGCTGCTACGTGGTCAATGCCGACCAGTTGTGGATCATATTTTTGGAGGATCTCATGTCCCTTGGTTTGGACTGCCAGCTGGTAACGTTCAATATGGATAGCACACTTGTTAAAGTGGGGATCAGCCAGGGCGGCAACCAGACGGTTGACCCAGTAGAAGTTTTCACTGGTTACCCGGTCGCTGGCATTACTGAGGTAGGTCGGAGTTTTTTCTACATTGGTGTAGAAGGGGACTGAGGCATTAAAGACATTTGATCCCAGGGAGATCCACTCAACAGCTTGACCGGCTTCTGCCGCATAGGGGCGGATTTGAATGATGGCCAGGTCGTCCGTCCGGTTGACCCCGATCGGCCTGTAGATAGACTTCCACTTAGCATTATCGGCATGACCATAAGGGTCATATTTGGTCCCCTGGTAGTGGTTGGAGAGGCCGTATTTGACATCTTCTACGGTCAAGAGGCGTTCGGGCACCATGCACCAAGGAATATCGTTTGATTCCGGACCAAAGTCAGGGGTGCTGCTGTCCCAGTCAAAACTATTGGGGTTAAAGTGGCGTTGGAGAACCCAGGCTCGGCAGGTGTTATAGGTGTGGTCGGAGTCATCTGCTGACCCAAAGGCTAGGCGGGGATTAAAGTCTTCATCGGGAAAATTGAGATTCAAGTGGTTTTTCTTGATAAATTCCAGGAGGTCGGCAGAACACATAAAGTTCTGTTGGGGGCCAAAGGCATCTTCAAAGTCAAAGTGGTCGAGTCCGAATTGATTAGGCATGGTGACATAAGCATTTTCAGGAACTCGCCTGGCTATCCAATGGTGGCCTCCGATGGTTTCGAGCCACCAGATATCCTTGGTGTCACTAAAGGCCATGCCATTCATCTCATAGGTGCCATATTCTTCCAGGAGTTTGCCTACCCGGATAACGCCTTCCTTAGCTGATCGGATATAGGGTAGGA
>CAMYEY010000036.1 GCA_947254895.1 uncultured Clostridia bacterium | reverse complement strand
AACGATTCCGATCGCGTTGCAACTCATTACGTTTTTCACGAGCTGCCTTTTCTAATTCTTTTTTAGTGAGATGAACTTCCTCTTTTGTTTCAAGCAGTAATTCGCGCTTCCTATTTTCACCTTCAAATTCAGCATCAGCTATAATTTGTTCAGCCTTCTGCTTAAATTCTTCACGCTCTGCATTAAGCTTCTTAGCTTCTTTACTTAAACCTTTTTTATAATAAACGGACACTGCCAATGCGGCAATAATGAGCCCGATTAGTACACCGATTGTAAAGTATAAAATGGCGATCACCTCCTGTATTTAATTTTCAAGTTGCAAATTAATAATGCATACTATATTGTAAAAAAAAGCTGAACAAAGGTCAAATATGCATATTTTCACCTTGCCAACAAGCTTTATGCTACAATTTTCCTATATTATAGCTTGGTTAATAACTTTTTACCAAATTAAGGACATCTAAACTGTGGAATTTAAATACAAAGTCAAAGCATCTGATCTGGGCCGTAGCTATGGCCAAATTTTACAAGAAACTTTTGGTATATCCTCCCTCCTCCTAAAAAAAATCCGTCTTTACGGAAGTCTTTTGGTCAACGGCAAGCCTAAAAGAATGATTGACAAGGCTGAATTAGGTGATGAGATTTCAGCTTTCCCTGCAAAAGATAAGGCAGATGTAGTCCCTTTCAGAGTGAAGCGTCTTTTGAATATACCCATAATCTACGAAGATGACCATGTTGTGATCGTCAACAAGCCTGCTGACCTGGTTGTTCACCCATCCTTTACACACCCTAACGGGAGTTTAATTGACTTGCTAGCAGATAGAACCCTCCATCCAGTAACAAGGCTAGATAGGGAAACATCTGGGCTCATGATACTGGCTAAACACCCCTATGCCCACTACAGACTCATGCAAAATAAGATGACACGCAAATACCTAGCTATCTCTCATGGTATTTGGGCTGAAAAAGAAGGTCTCATTGATGCTCCAATCAGACGTTGTCCCGATAGCATCATTTTAAGAATTGTTGCCCCGGATGGTAAAGTCGCCCAATCTCACTACAGAGTTTTAGCAGAATCAGTCGAAAATAATTGTAGTTTACTAGAATTTAACCTAGTTACCGGCCGAACCCATCAAATCAGAGTCCATTCCCTTTATTCCGGTAGACCACTACTGGCTGATGGTCTTTACGGTTTATCTGATTATATAAAAGGAGCCCACAATAAGCCGGTACCCCAAAGGCAAAAAGATCTTAGCAGAATCAAAGAAGACCAACAAGTCTACTTTAAAAGTCTCTTAAACACAGACCAGTATCAACTTGACTTAAAACTTAAGCGACAAGCTCTACACGCTTATTATCTCGACTTCTACCATCCCATAAGTAGCCAAAAGATGGTCTTCAACATAGGACTTGATAAGGATATGGACAAACTCATGGAACTCTTTTAATAGTCCTATCGTCTACCCCTTTCTCTCACTCTTGGCGATCTGGATAAAGCTCGAGCATCTCATTAGCTAGCAATAAACTACTTTGGTCATCCGGATTGCCGGAGAGTAGTCTGGCAAGTTCTCGAAGCCTGGCAGGACGATCTAACTTTGTCAATTGAGTCCTGGTCCTACCTTGAACCAGCTTTTTTTCAAGCAAAAATTGGCTATCAGCAGTTGCTACTATCTGAGCCATATGTGAAACACATAGGACCTGTTTTTCATCCGCTAAATGATGGAGCATCTCTGCCAATCGGATTGCAGTTTTACCGGAAACGCCGGCATCAATTTCATCGAAAATCAATATTGGTATGTTCTCTGCCCGACCAAAAATTGATTTTATGGCCAAAAGAATCCGTGAGACTTCACCGCCAGAAGCTATTTTTTTTAACGGCAAAAGGCCCTCTCCAGGGTTAGTTTCAATCAAAAATTCAATTTGGTCACGTCCGAATTTACCATAAAAACCCTTGGCATTGAGGGGAATCTGATTAACTTTGACCGCAAAGCGACAACTGGGCATGGACAGTTCTTGCAAGGCAAGTTCGATTTCATGAGAAAGCTTTAGTCCAGCCTCTTGCCTAATCCGATGCATCTTATCCGCTATTTCTTGGAGTTGCTCAGTATTCTGAACCAACTTTTTCCGGCATTCATTAAAGAGATCTTCGTTTTGAGCTAAAGCCTTTAACTTCTCAACGGATTCCGCTTGGAAATCAAGTATATCTTCAATCCTATCCCCATATTTGAGCTTAAGTTTACCTATGAGATCAAGCCTCTCATTGACCGCTTCCAATTCTCCGGGACCTGTCTTCAATTCATCGAGCAAGTCCTTTAAATTGACATGGAGCTGGGATAAGTTATAAGCAATCTCTTTAAGTTCTATTTGTAGGTTTTTAGCAGTTTGACTCTTTTGGCTACTAAATTCTAAAAGGCTAACTGCCCTGGCTAACAAAGCAGAAACAGAATATTCAGAGTCTGCCGCTAAGATTTCACCGGCTTCACCTAGCTCCTCACGCATTCTTTGTAAAGAGCCAAGGATCTTGCTTCTCTCTAAAAGGACTGCATCCTCATCTATCTTCAAATCAGCTAAACTAATCTCTTCTATCTGATAGGTCAATAGGTTGACCTGTTCAGACCTTTGTGTGGGACTGAGCCCATATTCCTGAATTTTTTCAGCAAGTTTCCGTCTAACTTTTAGGGTCATCTGCCATTCTCGCAGGAGATTTTCCATTTTTTCTCCCGCATACCTATCCAAAAGAGCACGCTGCTCATGCTCATCAAAAATTGTCAACTGTTCATTCTGAGCATGTAAGCCAATGAGCTGACTGGATATTTCCTTAAGAAGTCCAACTGAAACGAGACGACCGTTAAGCCTCGCTTGGCTACCGCCTCCTGCTTTTATCTCTCTACTTAGGATAAGTTGGTCATCTTCAAAATATTGAGCTAGCTCTCTATTCGCAAAACTTCCGCTTGCGTCTTCAAAAACGGCCTCTACTCGGGCAAAATCAGCACCTGACCGAACCACCTCTCGCTTGGCCATTTTGCCTGTCAAACTGCCTAGGGCATCGATTAGTAAAGATTTACCGGCGCCCGTCTCACCCGAGATGACGGTGAGGTGTTGGCCGGGTTCAAAAATAGCCGTTTCAATCAGGGCAAAGTTTTGTATTTCAACTCTTTTCAACATATTCTATGCAGGTCAAACATCTCTTGCCCTTAAAGAGCAAGGTGGCTTTCCCCAGAGTTTATGTTTGAAATGGATAGGAGAATAGACTGTAACTGATTAGCATCTCGGTCTGTCTTGGTCGCTACAAATATCGTATCATCCCCTGCGATACAGCCTATCACATGGTCTAGGTGCATCGAGTCAAGGGCAGCAGCTGCTGCTTGGGCTAGTCCGGGTAAAGTTTTAATAATCACAAAGGCATTTGCAGCAGTGATGGATATCACAGACTCAACGAAAATTGTCATCAGCCTACCCGACGCTCCTTCGCCGGATTGACTCATAGGAACATACTTTTGACCACCATGCCCTGTGGCCACCTTGAGGATACCAAGCTCTTTGATGTCTCGTGATACCGTAGCCTGAGTCACAGTCATATTATATGATTGTAGGGCTTCCACTAATTCTTCTTGGGTTTCAATGTTCTCCTGCTTGATGATTTGCAAGATGCGACTTTGTCGCAAACTCTTTGTTGGATTCACTTAGTCATCCCCCTGAGGCGTATTTTATTTGGTAATGTCTGATAAAATTTATCACCAGAAAGATTGATCTTTTTTAAAGTTTGGTCAGACAGGCTAATCAGGGCATAACCTTGAGACTCTATGTTAACGATTTGCCTGCCATCGATTGATAATAAGGCAGGGACCTGTCGATTTCCCTTGAGCTGAAGTTTAACCACAGCACCTGAATCTGCGATATATGTTCGATTATGCAAGGTATGTGGGGCTAGTGGTGTAATGAGGAGGACATTGACTAAAGGGTGAACGATCGGACCACCGGCCGCTAAATTATAAGCAGTGGAGCCAGTGGAAGTTGACACTATAACCCCATCACCAGGTATTTGTTCAACAAAATTATCATCTATAGTCAAGTCTACTGTAACGATCCCGGTGTTACCCCATCCTCTCGTTAACACAATATCGTTTAAAGCCATTCCTCTGTCATAGGCCTGGTTTAGATGATTAAAACAAGTAATATTAAGTAGCCTTCGATTTTCAATAGTGAAATCGCCCGCCAAGAGTTGCCTGACACTGGGCTCTATCTGATCCGCCTCTATCTCCATTAAAAAGCCAACAGATCCAAGGTTGATCCCTATTTTCGGTAAATGCATGGAGGAGGCATGGTGGACAGCAGATAAGAATGTACCATCACCACCCAGACAGATTAGGAGATCACAATCTTTATATGATCCGTATTCTACAAGGTCAGACTTAAAGGATCCTGCTAACTCCGGTTCCACAATAGCCTGGCCGCCTTGCCTTACTATCTCCTCAACCAACTTTCGGGTAACATCAAACTCCGGGTCTCGCGATTGATTAGGAAAAATAGCAATCTTTTTCATAGTCAGAACTTTCTCTCTGTTCATTAAGTATCTTTTAACCATTATAGCTTATTTTTCGCAAGTATATGATTAATATTCTCTTTCCAGCAAAAAATTGCATAGTGCGCGTAAAAATTCTACCTCTAGGCCTTGTGCTTCGAGCCTGTCCACTATAGCAATGATCTCGTCACGAAGCTTGTGATCATACGCTTCAGCCTCGTCCAGCCCAAGTAAGCTGACAAAAGTAAGTTTTTCATCTCTTTGATCTTTCCCGACTGATTTGCCCAAAATATCCGGATCAGCAGTTTCGTCCAAAATATCATCCCTAATCTGAAACTCCAAACCCAGTTTACTTGCAAACTCTTGAAAATCGCGGTCCAATTTTTTATCAAAACCAGAGAACTCACCGGGATTATTCACTTCAGCATAACCGTAACCTAAACTGACTGCAGCCTTGATCAAGGCTCCCGTTTTAAGCTCTTGTAGTCTAATCAGTGCATCCACATCAACATTCCCAAGATCACCCTTTGTTTGTGACAGATCAAGACTTTGGCCCCCAACCATCCCGCTAACACCAGCAGCCTTACTGATAGCTAAGGCCAATCCTATGAGTTCAGGTCGTCGTTGGCAGATATCCAAAATATTCTCGTAAGCAAGATTAAGTAGGGCATCACCTGCGATGATCGCTATGTCTTCGCCATAAACCATATGATTGGTAGGTTTTCCTCTCCTTACCTGATCATTATCTAAGGCTGGCAGGTCATCATGTATGAGTGAATAACTGTGAATCATCTCAAGACTGGCCGCTAGTCCAATAAGGTCTTGGTCTGGCTCACAATTTAGGGATATGGCTACTGCTAAAGCCAAAATCGGTCTAATCCTCTTACCACCGGCCAACAAACTATAGCGAACGCTATCTGAAACAGCAAAATCCGGAGATAGATTTTCCGGAGAGCAAGTAACCTCCAAATAAGTCTCAATCAAATTTTTTAACTCTAAATATCTTTCTTTAAAGATCAACATAGTTAGCACTCCTGGGAACTATCATGGTGTAAAGTAAGTTTGTTGATTTCTTCTTCCATCGTATCTAAATAACGGCTAGACCATTTACTTAAAAAGTTACCACGTTTAAAGAGAAGGATCGAGTAATCTAGATCACTATTAGCCCCCTCCAACTGGGCTAAAACTATTTTCAACTCAGCTAAGGCCTTCTCAAAAGATTCTGGTTCCTGCTTTACATCTTTTTCCTGTAATACATATGTTTCTTTACTCAACATCTATCTTACCCTTTCTGATTTCTTCGATTTTTGCCTTTGCTGAACCGTCACGCCAATACAAGTGAACCTCTGCACCAGATTGAACCTGGTCAACAGACTTAATTAAAGTCCCTTCCTGAGATTGAACATAGCTGTAACCACGGTCTAAAATAGCCAGAGGATCTAGCCCTTTTAATCTAGCTTCTAAGGATAGCTGCTTCTGTCTTGCTCCATCAAGTTTCCCCCTCAGGGCTACATTCAATTTACTCTCAAGATTAAAATTTTCTTGTTTTTGGTAGCTGACATGAAAATTGATTTCACGCAAGAGCCTGTTCATAAGCTCGTCAAGCTGTTGTCTGTATCCCTGTAACAGCTTATCTGGAAGCGACAAGACCGGTCGCTTACTGTAAAACTCTAAACCTTTTCTGGCTGAGTCCAGCTTATCTTGCAAGGCTTTTCGGAGCTGTTCCCTGTTCTGTTCGAGTAAGTCATAAAGCTTACTTTTTTCCACAATAACAAGCTCAGCTGCTGCAGAAGGAGTTGCTGCCCTTAGGTCAGCTGTAAAATCTGCGATTGTAAAATCTGTCTCATGTCCTACCGCAGAAATAATCGGAATATTTGACCTGTAAATAGCATCTGCCAACTCTTTTTCATTAAAAGCCCACAAATCTTCTATAGATCCTCCACCACGCCCGATAATAATGACATCAACCCTTCCCTGAAGATTAAATTGGTCTATGGCCTCTGCAATCCGCTCAGCTGCCCCCTGACCTTGAACAGGAACAGGAATAAAATCCAACTTGAAACCTGGAAACCGTCTCCGCAAAACAGTGATGATATCGTGCAGAACAGCGCCTGCTTCAGAGGTCGCCAAACCGATAATCTTAGGCATAACCGGTATAGATTTCTTTCGCTCAGGGCTGAAATAGCCCTGTCTCTCCAAGTCTTTTTTTAATCTTTCATATTCAAGGTAGAGATTGCCTAACCCCATAGGCTGCATGCTGTTGGCTATGACCTGGTAGCGACCGGATTGCTCATAAAGGGAGATATTACCCCTGAGGACTACCTTATCTCCATTTTCTGGAATAAAGTTAAGACGGCTAAATGCCGACCTGAACATCACCCCACTAATGGCTGCATTCTCATCTTTCAGCGTAAAATAAAAATGACCGGAAGGATACCTCTTACCGCCTGACAGTTCACCCTTGATTTCAATATCATTAAAAGCAGGTGTGGCAGCAAAGACCTCCGCGGCCATTCGGTTGACCTCAGTTACTGAGTAAATCATGTTGGTTCGCCTATTAACTGGCGGTTAATATTACCTAAAACAGCATTTATGTATGACTTTGATTCCTCACCACTATATTTTTTGGCCAAGTGGACAGCTTCTGAAATTGCCACGCTGTTCGGAATTTCAGCTATTTCTAGCATTTCGTAAAGGGCTAGGCGCAAGATGGTTAGGTCAATTTTAGGCAAACGTTCAATCTTCCATTTGACCAAATAGGGTTCTAGCGTTTGATCAAGCTCTTGCTTTTTAGCATAAACGCCCTCCACCCGTTCATCAAAAAAGTCCAATTGATCATCTGGTATTGGAAATTCTTCTAAAAAATATTTTTTTTGCGTCAAAATATCTTCTGCATGAATCTCTAGTTGATAAAGAAACATAAAAGCATATTCTCTAACCTGACTGCGACTAATTTTCAACTTGCCACCATCCAACTGTCATTTATTAATACGAACCCTAGCCGTATCACCTAAATCTGCCTGGGGGAAATATTCGGTCCAGAAGCTCTTTGATAGAACGCTCGCTTGAAAAGTAACGAACTCCGATGTAGTAACCAAGCAAAGTTATGATAATAATGAAAAAAGTCCTGATAAAACCAAATATGACAATGAGTAGAGCCAGAACAAAAGCGACTAAAGCCCCTATTCTTCCAGCACCCCCTGTTTTAAAATTTGCAAAGAGGGCTTGAAAAAAATTTTGTCTATCACGCATAGTTATTTCCACCCTCCTTTCTCATAAATGGTCTCATAAGAGCTGTGCTGTAACCTAGTCAACTCTCGCCGAGATCGTATCTACCCGGCTAACCCGCACGATAACTTCTGCCACTTGGATGCCGGTATAGCGCTCTATATCTTTCTTAACTCTTTCCTGAACCTTGGCCATCATAGCCGGTAACTCAACATTTGAAAAAGCCATAACGCTGAGTCGGACTGATAGTTTGCCATCTTTAAAAGGGGCTATGTGTGCCTTGGCCGCTTTCACCCCTGCTTGTGCTGTTTGAGCTGCATTTAAGGCAACACTTTCAATGGCATCTACCTTAATATCAATCATCCCAAGTTGGTTTTCGGTTACACGAGCCTTGTGTAAACGACCACTCAAGATAAGATTCACCAGGAGGCCCAGGGCAGCGAAGAAAACCAAGGCAAAAAAAGCAAGCAGGATTAATTGGCTCCGAGGCTGGTTAGATATCCTCACTACCAAGCTGATCATCCCACTCATCAGACTTTCACTCATAAAAACTGAGATAATCAGCAAAGAAAGTAAGGCTAAAAGAAAGGATAGGGCCATCTCTACCATATGTAAAAACTGATTCATAATTTTTTAACCTCTGTTCTCCCTTTCAGTCATCTAATTACTTGCTCTTGCAGCTTCTAAAAATCAAGCTCTTGACCTGCTCCATCTTCGACCCCTGTTGCAGCTGATGTAACCCCCATAACCTGGACATGGACAAAATTGACGACTAAGCCTGTGTACAACTCAACATCTTCCTTAACCTTTTCTTGAATGTTCCAGGCGATCTCGGGCAGAACATAGCCAAATTTACAAATCGGGTAAATGATAATGGTTACAAATTCAGACTTATCAGGCCCAAATTCGACCTTTACTCCCCTGCCCTCATGCTCTACTCCAAGGGCCTCTTTAAGATTGACCAAGACACCTGAGTCAAGACTATCTACCCCATCAATTTGAAGAGCAGCCTCTGCTGCATACTGAGCGATGAAGCCCTGAGACATTGACCGCTCACCCTTAATGGAATTCTCGTCAAAATAAGCCATCAGCAAACAAACCGTTCTTAACTACGGACTCTTTCTTCATACTGACCGTCGCGAGTATCAATCCTGATGACGTCACCCAAGTTGATAAATAAAGGTACTCTGATCTCGGCACCCGTCTCAACCTTGGCTAGTTTGGACGCATTGGTGGCCGTATCGCCTTTAACAGCCGGCTCACACTCGGTCACCAGAAGTTCAACTTTAATCGGTAATTCTACTGAGAAGATTTCACCATTATGAGAGATAACCTGACAAATAGTGTTTTCTTTGAGGAATCTAAGATTATCCCCTATAATTTCACCTTTGATAGGATACTGTTCATAGGATTGAAGATCCATGAAGTGATAGAGGTCGCCATCGGCATAGAGGTATTGCATATCCCGTCTAGTCAAGCTGGCTTCTTCAAATTTGACATTTGGGTTAAAACTTTCTTCTTTGATCGTACCTGTTTTGAGATTGCGATATTTAGTTCTAACAAAAGCTGCACCCTTACCTGGTTTGACATGCTGAAACTCTATTACCTGATAAATTTCACCTTCGCTCTCAAATGTTACCCCGTTACGAAAATCTCCTGCACTGATCATATTTCCTCCTCCGCTAATAAGCGATTTAATTTTCAAAAATCAAAATTCAAATTTCTAGTTAATTCTAAAGTATTAGCAAGCCGCTGGCAAGAGCCCTTGCATGTGATACTAAAGAGGCCAACTTATCGATAAACCTTTTTGAAAAGAATAATATTTTCCTCTCCCCAAATAAGCAGCTATAATTAAAAAGCAAACTTGAGGAGGACTAAGATGTTAAAAAAACTTTACCAAGAAAAATTTGAGGCGGACTATGTCAGCTCTGACTTACTAACCTTCGACTGGTCCGAGATTAGGGCCCAGGGGATTCATCTGATTTTCTTGGATATTGATAATACTCTGGCTGGGCATGGTTCAACCAGTCCAGACGCTTATGCCAAGGAAGTTACGCAGTTGCTGGAGAGCTTCAACTTTAAACTGTGCATTCTTTCTAATGCAAAAAGCCAGAGGGGCCTGAAGTATTCAAAAAAGCTCAACTTAGACTATCTCGGTAACGCTCATAAACCAAGTCCAAAGGCTATTTATAAAAAATTGGAAGACTATGGGTTAAGCCCTAAGCAGTGCCTTCTCGTCGGCGACCAGATCTTCACAGATATATGGGCAGGAAAAAATGCTGGCTGCCATACCCTTCTTGTAAAACAACGTTTTCAGGAAGAGGTTTTTTACGTCAAACTGAAAAGACTCCTGGAAAGGCTCCTTATCAAAGGCTACGGGAACAAAAAAACAAAGTCCATCATACTGACCAAACCCTAATCAAGAATTTTAGCTAGGTCAATTTCCGGTAGGTCTGCCGGATGAGCTAGATCCAGATTTCTCAAATAATCCGATACCATGTTGGTGAGGTAAGTCGGAGTAGAGGCACCGGAAGTTACACCTAGACGCCAACCCACCCTGAGCTCATCAAGCTCAAGGTCATAGAGAGTCTCAACTTGGAAAACTTTCCCTATTCCCGCCTCCCAACCTATTTGAGCAAGCATTGCCGTGTTGTTACTGTGGGGATCTCCCACTACAACGAGGGCATCTAAATTAGAATTTCTGATCACAGCTTCCTGCCGCACCCGGGTAGCACCACATATCTCATCTACAACCTCTGCATGAGGATACATGTCTATAATTTTCCTGATGATATCTTTAATTTCTAAGATAGATAGGGTTGTTTGATTAGTGATAGTAATCTCTTGACTTGGTAAAAATCTTAAATTTCCAACATCATCTTTTGTCGTGACCAGTTTACAAGCCGGAAAATTTGCCAAAACGGCCTCTGTCTCAGGATGGCCCGCTTTACCGATAAAGACAACCGCCCTGTCTTCGGCCAAAGCTTCACGAATATGGTCATGGGTGGAGGAAACATCCGGACACACCGCATCAATAACCTTAAGACCCTTTTGGCTCGCTATTGTTTTAATTCTTTCTGAGCTACCGTGAGCAGACAAGATCAGGATACCATGATCGACCAGATCTAAGAGCTCTTCCCTACTAAGGCCAGGCTCTGCTAAAGTCCTGATTTTATAAAAATCCAGGGCTGCTGTAATAAAACGATTATGTACGATTCTACCTAAAATAGAAATTTCAGCATCCGGATTATCAAGGCGAGTTTTCTTAACAAGTCTCAAGGCCCTGACCACGCCCTTACAATAGCCCCGCGGCTTAATATCAATTACTTCTAGACTGGGTTTACTTATCGGCGACACAAGCTTAGCTATCCTCTCCAATTTTCTATCACTTTACCAACATCCAAAAAGCGTCCTAGATTCCATGCCTCAGGGCTTAGGAGGCTATTGCCGTTAATTGGAGTTGCATCAAAATGAATAAAGTTTTTGGAAAGCATGTTAAAGGGTTTTGAACTTAGGCTATACATATTGTTGTAACCCTTATCCGTCAAAAATTTTAATTTAACCTGATCTTCATAAACATGGGAACCAGAAGGAAAGGATATGGCGTTAACCTGTCCCACCAAGGGCTTCATGAGCTGTTCCCAATTTTCAATTTCATCTTCAAACTCATTTTGATCAAGCTGGTTCATATAAGCACCACTATAGCCTGAATCAGCAAAAGTATAGCCCTTAGACAAGAGTCCACCTAAAAGTTTTTTTAAGTCCTCTGTCTGAAGCCTATAAAACTCTTGACGTTCATCCTGCTTCTTATTTTGAAGTATATAAGGGTCGAGTTCAAGTTGCTGACGTCGTTCTTCTATCCTCGCCGTCTGTCTATCATTAACCGTGTAGCCTAGGATATTTTCATCGACAGTCAAAGCAATAATTGCCTTACCGCCATCAAAACTAAAGTCAGAGTGGTCTTTAATGAAGTCCTCTAGCAAGCTAATTGCATCCTTCTTGCCCAGCCCTCGGTCATTGACATTGGCTATGTCTCTACTGTAAAACTCCCCCTTTTCCTCATCAAAGCTGACCTGTTCAACAGTACCAGATTCAACATATTGGCAAGAAAACTGGTACTGATCCAAAACCATAATTAAGGGTTTTTTTCCTTCAGGAACAACAACGTTAGCCAGTTCCTCTGGGTATTTTTTATAGGGGCTGGGGTTAATTAAGACATAATTATTTTTGTAAAGTTCTTCTAAAAGTTTTTCAAATTCCTTACATGAAATTAAGCCTGATTCTGCAAAGCTCTTATAAGGTCCTGACTTTGCTTTGGCTTCATCTCCAACCAATGGTCTTATGGCAATATGCTCAACAGGATCAGACCAAACACTTAAGCGTGCGGGAATCTTATCATGACATAGCTGTTTTTTCTCTTGAATCTTAACTTCATTCGGAAAAGCATCAAATAAACGATCCAATATTAAGGAAGCACTATAGTACCTCCCCTGCTCAATATAGTTATCAACCTTTGTCATCAAAAAGGCATATAAATCTTCCTGGAATGTTTTTAATCGAAAAGATGCGTAATTGCAGGCAAACCTACCGATAGACTCATCCTCCGTGAGCTCTTGCCACTTAAGCCAAATATTATTCCAGTCTTCCTCTATGTTCATATTCTGGACT
>CAMYEY010000035.1 GCA_947254895.1 uncultured Clostridia bacterium | reverse complement strand
AGATGCAGGCATATTTAGACCGGATTTTGATGCAAAATCTTGCTTCAAAGAAACTCCAATCCCTCTATAAACATGCCTATGATCTGAATGAAATCCCCCTGTTGGCCAGTCTTTATGGTTTAGCTTATGGCTCAATTATAAATTTGGACATCATATCTTCAGAGTGGTTAGATTTTAATCCTAAGGAATTTTTGTTGGGGCGGTCTTCAACAAGTTTTATGCTGCTTATTAAGGCAACTGACCGAGATCGTTTTTTCAAGTTCATGAAAGAAGTTGATCTTCAGGCGATTGTGATAGGACAGTTGCAGAAAAGCAGGCAAGTTAGAGTCCTATATCAGGGAAAAGAAATTGTGAGACTTGATCAGAAAACCATATCTAAGCAGGAGGGTGGGGCTCAGACCGGACAACGTTCACTCGTTGGCGTAAGCAAGAGAAAATTGGCCGAGAACGCCAGGCAAATAGACGCATTTTCCGGCGAGAAAAAAGCTGCTAAACAACAGTTAACCAAGGCTGACTTAGCAGATAAACAGGACACTGTCCTCATTCTCAACTATCCTGGTGCTAGAAATGTTGAAGATTTGATTAAAAAGCTTGACCTCACTCATAAGAAACTCATTACCCACGACCTGACCATCCTTAGCTATGATAAGTACCTCCATTCTTTAGATAAGTTAGCCGAAAGGATAGATCAGAGTGATATATTGCTTATCCCTGATGGCTATAATATAGCGTCAAGTTTTATTGCTACAGATAAACTTATTTGCCACAGTTTGGAGAGGGAACCGGTCAAGCAAGCTATAAATAATCTCATTGCTCGGCTTGGCAAAATTTATGGTTTGGGTAATGGCTTTAAAAGCCTACTAGCCTGTGGACTTTTACCTTATGGCAGATTTAGAGAATGGGGTGACCAACAAGCATTTTTCTACTATCGCTTGTTTGCTGAAAAAGCTGGTTCGCAGGAGAGAGGTAAGGTCCCTGCTAGCTTTGCTGATGGAAAGAGTTGGAATCTGTACCCTTGTCTTGAGATGCCTTTCCAGCTCTGGCAATTTTGTTTGGAAAAAAGGCTTATCCTACAAACTTCCGACCTAATTAATTTGGAGACGATTGAGGCTCTAACTAGCCCAAATCATCAGTGCCTAGGTAGTCTTAATTTTGATGAGTCGGGTGATTTGGCTAAAGACTACCTAAAGTAGTTTTGTTAGAATAACTCGGAAACATAACAAATTGCATAAAAAAGTTCATCTGGATTTGGTAACCTTGCTAAATTTTTAGGGCAAATAATTCGTCAATTGACCTTGTTAGACTAACAAAGTTAGAATTAAACCGGTTATAGCCTAAAAAAGGAGAGGGCCAATTTGCATAAAAAATTGTTGTGGACACTTAGTATTTTAGCATCAGTTCTTGTTTTAATTGTTGCTGGCGTGAGTTTGTCCGCTTTAAAAGAAAATCAGGTAGATCAGACTAAGCAAGTCAAATTTTTACCTGCCAAATCACAGAGTGAGAGACCGAGTGCTGCTGCAGAAGCTATGCCTAGCCGAGGGCTTAAGGAAGTGTTGGCTTTGGCTTCCAAGTTAGAGGCTAAAGCGGAACTAAATAAGTCTAAACAAATCAGCCGAGCTAAGTTACCTGCAAGTATGCGAGATGACGTAATTACTGAAGAATCTGAGATTCCGTTTACTAATCTTGAATATGAGGTGGATTGGTTGGATGAAGGCCAGTCTCAAATTACCCTAGCCGGTCGTACCGGTTTAGTTAAAATTTACTATGAAACCTTTACGAGACCTGGTGGCCATATCGAAAAAGTAGAGCTTGAACGAGAGGTCATCCTGGATCCTGTAAGGCAGGAGGTCGCTGTTGGAAAGCGAAAGCCCATAGCTGAAACGAAGAAAACTGAACCTGTTAGCACTACCGCTGCCCCGGCTGGACCAACTGCTCCGAGTGAGCCTAAAGATCAAACATCTGCTAAACCACCTGTATCTTCGGACATTCAGAAGAATTTTGTTAGGGCAGGAGGGCCGGAAGCCGCTGCTCATAACTTTTCTTTGATCAGTGGTTTGCTTCAGGTAAACGGTCAAAGACACTATGGTTCTTTTACAGACAACGGTGATGGCACGATTACTGTTGATGGCCAAACCTTTGCCTATAGCTCGAAATCTAGTAACCAGGTTTCAGGTTACGATGGAGCATCTGAATATCTATCGACAAGCACAGCTAGTGGTCTACCCACTGCCAGAGGGATTGTAGCGGTAGGGAAAGGCGGATACCCTATGGGAACGGTGCTCTTCATAGAAGATTTTGGTTTGGTTGTTGTAGCGGATCTTAGTGGAATGGGTCCTGATCACTTGGACGTCTGTTTTAATAATGGGGAATTGATCCATGGTGGCCTGCAGCCGGGCAATCACCACCACAATGTCTACCTCTTATCAATGCCATGACCGATCTAAGTAAAACCAAAGATTTGCTAGAAAAGTTTCAGATTCTGCCCCGACAATCGTTGGGGCAGAATTTTCTGGTTGCGGAGTCTTCTATAAAAAAAATAATAGAATTGAGTCATCTCTCTTCAGACGACCAGGTTCTGGAAATTGGACCTGGTTGTGGTGCTTTAACAGGACCCATGCTTGATTTGGTGGACGAGCTTACTGCGTATGAGATTGATAGTCGTCTTATTGGGCTTTTACAAGAACGCTTTTCTGACCATGAAAATTTTAGACTACATCAGGCTGATATTTTACAGGTTAATTTACATAAAGAAATGGTGGGACGAAATGCACTTAAGCTGGTAGCAAACCTTCCTTACTATATAAGCTCTGCTTGTATCGAAAAAGTTATCTGTGAGTTACCTTATATCAAATCCCTGAGTTTAATGTTACAAAAAGAAGCTGCAGACCGATTAACTCTTAAGGAAAATCAGTCAAGGTATGGGGTTACTGCAATATTGCTCAGACTTTTTGGTAGAGTTGAAGGCTCTTTTAAATTGGGACCGAATTCCTTTTATCCTAGACCTAAGGTTCAGTCTCAGGTTTTGTTTATTCAAGCTGATCCGAATTCTTATTTTAAAAAGCGTTTAGCCCAGGATCCGGATTTTCAAGTTGATGATTTTAGAAAGTTTTTAGTAAATGCTTTTGCTATGAGACGAAAAACTTTAGTTAACAATTTAAAAGCTGCCTATCCAGACCTTCAGCCGGATCTATTTACCTATATATTGGCTGAACTTGGCATTCAAGATAGGCAAAGACCTGAAGAGATTGCTCCGGAAAAGTTTTGGCAATTATTTGACTCTGTGGCAGAATATGTAAGTAATTATTGATGGAAAAAGAGGCACGAATGAACGATAAAACAACAATTAGGGTGAGAATAGGCAACATGACCTACCAGCTCTCTGCCCGGGAAAACTCCCAATATATTTTAGAAATTGCTAAAGAAGCAGATGAGATTCTTCAACAGATTAGACAGGTAAATCCCAGTCTTAATACAGTTAATGTTGCTGTGCTTGGTTTGGTTAATGCCCTAGACCAGAAGGCTAAAATAGAAGAAAGGGCTACAGGTGTGAGTGGCCAAGGATCGGATAAGAATTATCATACTATGTATGATGAGGCTCATCGCGAAAGAATGGAACTGAGAGAGGCGTGTTGGGATCTAAAGAAAGAGTTAATCTATTATAAGAATCTCTGTGAGGTCTATGAAGAAAAAATCGATGAGCTCAATCAGCTGACTGCCTTGGACAAGCAACCTTTAAAAAAGGTTGTTCGGCAGGACTTTAATGCTTTAGATGAGTTACAGACCTCTTTGGCTGACCTAGCGGAAACTGCTGATAAAAATGAAAAGAAAGCGAAGGATTCTAACGAAATTCAAGAGGTGCAGTCTGAATCTACAGAGAAGAAACTTGGCATAGCCTGTAAATGAGGATGAGTATGGAAAAAATTAAAGTCTATGTAGAAAAGTCAGACCACGAATTGTCACTTCAATTGGGCTCACCAGGCTCGGCAGGTCTCGACATTATGGCTGCAGAGGATGCCATCATCTTACCTGGAGAAACAAAGCTTGTAGCGACTGAATTGAGATTAGCTATACCTACCGGATACGAGGTTCAAATTAGGCCTAGATCGGGACTCTCTCTAAAGACTTCACTGAGAATTGCAAATAGTCCGGGTACTATTGATTCTGATTACCGAGATGAGATAAAGGTTATCTGTCAAAATGACCAAAGACTGGATGGTTGGAAGGATAACTTAGTCCAAAACCCCGGTTTGGCATCAGATCTGTCTAAATTTACTAAGGTAAGTCTCTGGGATTACTTGTGTCAGCAATCCGATAAGTTTAATCCGATAAGTCTAGAAGATGATCCTACTTTTAGACAACTACTCAAAGAAGAAATCATTTTCTTGGATGACGATGGTCTTCCCTATGGTACGTTAAAAATTCAAAAAGGTGAAAGATTTGCCCAGATGGTCTTTGCCAAATATGCTCAACCGCAGTTTGATGAGGTTGATAGTTTGGTTGGCATAGGGAACGACCGGGGCGGGGGCTTTGGCTCTACTGGCAGACTCTAATAAGAATCTGATTGGCTGCTCTACAGTAAACTATAACCGAACTAGGGGCTGGTGGTTTGAATGTCATCAAACCAGATGTCCAAAAACTTTTGGAGCTGGTTGAGATAGGTCTCCTGGTCGATATTAAACCCGTTGATGTGGCCTTCTTCAGGGGTTTCAAATACTGTACTAGTTTCGGGATGTAGCCTTAGCCTTTCGTCGACCAAACTATCAATAGACCTGGGATCCATCTTGTTGTCGGGTATGTTTCTGGTTATTAAAATCGGGTTAGTAAACCGTGACACTATTGATGTCAGGTTCGAGTTTCCGTCAAAACCGGCAGTCGCCCTAATTGCGGTAGGGATAAACTTAGCCGTGATGAGACGGTCAAAAAGGTTAGTTTGACTCAGGTCTGCTCTAATATATGCATCCGGTGTAGCGGCAGGTGTATCAAGGATTAAGCCAATAATATCATCAGCCTTTATTTGCTTATTATATTCGTCAGTTTTATCTTTATTCTCGGGATCTGTAGTCTTATTAACTAGGTCTTGCCAAGCGAGAAGGGCTGCTGCTGTACCACTACCAACACCGTACAAAATCGTTTTCTTTTCTCCCGTAAGCTTATGCATTTGCTCGATTGCTGCCAGGACATCTTGGTATTCCGCATAACCATAGGTTGAGATTTCACCGGATGACCTTCCCGAATTACGTAGGTCAAAGGCTAGGACATTAAAACCTAATTCACTAAGGGTTTTAAATAGGTCAGCCGTATCTAGGCCAAATTGAATACGGTTATCAGAGTTATTATGGATAAATATAATATTACCGCGAAAGGAAGCGGACTTGTTGTTAAATAACCAGCCTTCCAAAAGGAGGTTATCGCTGCCTGAGCTGAAAGAAACTTGACTATGGACCGGCATAGCATTTTCGGCAACATCGGGAAAGGCAGATGACTTATGGTTAATTAGCCGATTAGCTTGAAAATAAACCCTTAGAATGGCCAAGATAAAAACCAGAACAAGCATTATGGATAAGCCGATAACAAGCCAAGATAGGGGGCTAAGCCGCCTTTTTTTACCGTAGATATTACCTAGTTCCCTTTTACTTACCATCTCTACCTCCTTACTATCAAGACTTGCTGAAATGATTATAAAAAAGGCATACTATTAAAGCAAATGAAGGAAGTGATTTCAATTAAAGAAGAAAAACAATATATTTTGGGTATCGAGTCTAGTTGCGATGAAACCGCCGCTGCCATTGTGGTCAACGGTCGTCAGGTATTATCTAATGTAATCTTTTCTTCGGCAGACCTCCATAAGATTTACGGGGGTGTCGTGCCGGAAATAGCTTCTCGTAAGCACTTGGAGGCGATGCCGTATGTCTTGGATCAGGCCCTAAACCAGGCCGGGTTAAAACTGGATGATTTGACTGCTGTGGGGGTAACCAAAGGACCAGGTTTGGTAGGTTCTTTGTTGGTAGGTTTGTCAGCTGCCAAGGCACTAGGGCTGGCTAAGTCAAAGCCCATCTACGGCATCCATCATCTGGCAGGGCATATTGCAGCTAATTATTTAACCTATCCTGACCTCAAGCCACCTTTCCTGAGTTTGATTATTTCAGGTGCCCATAGCCATATCGTGCTGGTAAAAGATTATTGTGATTTTAAAATTCTGGCACGGACTAGGGATGATGCACCGGGTGAAGTATTTGATAAGATAGCTAGGGAGGCCGGTTTGGGCTATCCCGGAGGACCCATGATTGATCGGTTAGCTAAAAATGGCTGCAAGACTGCTTTTGACCTGCCCAGGCCACACTTCAAGGATAGTCAGGACTTTTCTTTTTCTGGCCTAAAAACAGCCTGCCTTAACATTCTCAACCAGGCTCGGCAGAAGGCTGAACGTAGGGGGCTTAACTGGACTGATGTTTTGAGAATAGAGGATTTAGCTGCTACCTTTCAGTCAGCAGTTGCCGGAATTTTACTTGATCACTGTCTTGCCTGTCTTGATTTTACAGGGCAAAAGAAGTTGGTTTTGGCCGGAGGTGTAGCTGCCAATAGCGAAGTGCGCCGTATCTTTAGCGAGCTATCTGCACAGAGAGGCATACAAGTCTACCTTCCAGAACTTAGGTATTGTACGGATAACGCCGCTATGATTGCTTCACAGGCCTACTATAGCCTATTATATAAAAAGGCGGATAGCTTAGATCTAAACGCTCAAGCTATGCTGGAGTTGGTTGATTAATATTACAATAATGTTAAAAGTCCAATTGTTAATTATGTTAATAAGTGCATTTTAGGGCGTTAAACCGGGCTGACAGAGGCTATCAAAGTGAATAAAAATGTTAATAATGTTCATAAAACAGTTAGATATAATGGAATTGTTTTGTAGATGCAATGTACTTGTAATATACCTAATCGGTAAACATTAAAGATTGATGGGTGAAGAACGAATGAGGGAAAAGAGCAAGATTAAGATAGTTATCAACAATAAAAAAGCAAGGCATGACTATCATTTGCTGGAAACCTATGAAGCAGGGGTAGAACTTTTCGGTAAGGAGGTTAAGTCTATCCGGCAAGGCAAGGCGAGTCTTGCTGAGTCCTATGTTCAGATCAAAGCTGGCGAGGCGATCATTGTTGGTATGCATATCAGTCCCTATGAACAGGCAGGGCAATTTAATGTGGATCCTATGAGGAGTCGACGCTTGTTGCTGAAAAAAAGCGAAATTCGCAAGTTGCATGCGGCTATTCAGCAGAAAGGTCTCACTTTGGTACCCACAAAGTTATATTTTAAAAACCACCTAGTAAAATTAGAGATTGCATTGGCACGCGGGAAAAAGAATTATGATAAACGTGAGGATTTGAAACGGCAGGCGATTGAAAAGCAGATTAAGCTCAGGGTTGATCGTTAAATAGCCTTTTCCTGCTATTGCTTTCGCGGCTGTCAGATTATAGAATGTGAAAGTTATTATTACAATTTGAGGTGAGTTAAGATAAGTCAGATATTAGCAGCAGGACTAACCAAGGTAGGGTCAGGAAAAAGTATCAACGAAGATACCTTCCAGTGCATGAAAAAAATCTACCCTGATACCTTAGACAGGCTAGAGTTTCAGTCAGGTCGGTCAGATGATCACTGGCAGGTCTATAGCATTACTGATGGTATGGGTGGGCCTGGTATTGGTGATATAGCCGGGCGGCTGGTCCAAGAGCTTTTGACCCAATGTGTTGCAAAACTTGGAACTTCAGACCCGCAAACATTCGATTTTGCTGAGTTTTCTCAAAAATTTGTCAGAGCAGCACACGAAAAACTGGCTGAGCGTTTGGCTCGCTTTCAAAAAAAAGGCATAGGTTGCTCTTTAGCTTTTATCTTAGTCAACGGTGCAACCTGTTATACCTTTTCGGTTGGCAGCAATCGTATTTATTTAGTCCGAGATGGTAGGCTTTATCATTTGACTAAAGAACACGTAGTTTACGGTCAGACCAAGCCCTTTCTTTATCTAGGCATTTTACCAGCCGGTAAAAGGGCCCAGGCCGAAAACTTGAATAAAATTATTTTAAATGACGGTGACCAGATTATACTGGCTTCTGATGGCGTTTATCGTGAGTTGGTTGATCAGCAGATTTTGCAGTTGGTGGACGGACAGGATGATTTTGCAGTTGCTTTAAGGCGGGTTGAGAACTATCTGAGCCGGCAACAGATCAATGATGATTATACGATACTTAGCCTTAAAGTGCTTAGGTCTAGTGGCATGGTTCAGCCTAGTCAGCTCCAACACCTGTCAGATGATAACAGGTCCTTGCCCCTTACTATCAGCCATAACAAGCACCAGGTGACTGAGGGAGATCCCTTTCATCAGTCACAGCAAGAAAAATTCAAACTGGAGAGGAAAAGTCGCTTTAAGCAGGGGCTAAAACTGTTTGGTCAATGCTATGGTATTGGGCTGATCTTGGGGATTATTTTGATTATCCTATTTTGGCTTTTCTATATCGGAATATAGGAGGTTAGCTTGCTTAAGATATTTTGGGGTAATTTTTATAAGTTTGATTTTTTGATTTTTATCCTAGCCGCCTTGACAGTTGTTTTAATTGTCAGAACAAGGCGTTTGATCAAAAATGTTTTGAAGAAACTCAAGCCTGAAGGCTATCTTCCTGCCGGCCAACTGGATTCTGATCAGATGAAAGCCCACTATGAGCTTTATCTGAGCCCGGAAGGTGAAAAGATTCTCCAAGAAAAACAGAGGAAGACCAACGCTTCCTATACTTTATTTGTAAACCTCACCAGTCTTTTTCCCCTCATGGGGCTTTTAGGTACTGTTTTGTCCCTCTTGCCTATGGTAAATAGTATGGGGGATCTGGGAGCCCAGACCGGGTCCTTTTTCTTAGCCCTAACTTCTACATTTTGGGGGATCGTTTTCGCTATTATTTTTAAAGCCATTAATGGTGTAGTTGAAGCAGAAATAGATTACTGTAACAAGTTAACTGACCTTTATTTTAGTCGAAATTCTGTTTTATTTAAGCGGGGCAAAGTGGAGGAAGGTGCTGCTCTTAAGCAAAAGGATCACATGCCAGCCAACAAGACTGACAAACCGGACTTTACAGGGATATCTGATACAAGTTCGGAGGATCTCTATTAAATGTCCAGAAAGAAAGAGCTTTTAATTGACCTGACCCCTCTGTTGGATGTTATTTTAATTATCCTTTTTTTGGTGTTGATTACTAGTGGTGAAAAAGCTCAGCAAAAGACAAAGGAAGAACAGAGGCACTATAAAGAAGAAATTTTTAAGCTCGAAGAGAGGCTGAAGGAACAGTCTCAACAGATCAGTGATCTCGGTGAAGAAAAAGCAAGCCTCGCGTCAAGCCTAGACCTACAAAAGAAGAGGACAGGTCTGACGGATGACCAGGCTCAAGCCATTGACGGTCTTTTAAAAGAAGTCTCTATTTTCATTCTGGAAATTCCGGCTGATTATCCCGAGACTAAGCTGGAATTGACTGTGAATGGAGAAGATACCTTGGTTAAACCTAAGGACCAAGATCTTTACAGCTGGCTTTCGGAAAGGATTAAGCCGGCAGAAAGTCAGGTCAAGGTCATTGTACTAAAATACCCGGGTGATAAAATTTTATGGAGAGACTATAATACAATTAGACAGACTATAAAAAGGCTTGATCAGGGTCAGGAGAAGTTTTTGTTTCAAGAAGAAGATACTCAGAAAAGATCAAGCTCGATAAGTGAGTAAGTTATATAAAAGATAAGGGGTATGTAATGGCTAGAGAAAAGAAAAAGGGATTTAGATTTTCCCGGTTTATGTTGCTTATAATCCTGATTGTGGTTATTGGTTTAGCGTGGTATTTTGGTTTACTAAAGGGCTTCGGCCTGGGAGCAGGCAGGGGAGCTGATAAAAGAAACGCTGAATCACCTGATATAAACAGTCGTGAAACAAGACAGGTAGAAAGTCAGGCCAATCCGATTGAACCTAGCAGTCCGACCAAGTACATACTAGAGGTAAATGGTGATCAATATAGTTTGAATGGTCAGAGACTTAACTTAGATCAACTTGAGAAAGAGTTGGATCAGTTGGCCGAGGATTCACGCTTGGAATTGGTGGACGACGATGCTATCCAAAATGCCTACCAGCAAGTTCTGGATATCTTAACTAAACATGGGATAGCCTATAGCGAAATTAAAAATTAAGAAAGATGTGGAAGCTGCCTTTCCGGCAGCTTTTGCTTAAGTGCCAATATGGATTCTTTACTTAAAAAAATAATGACCACAATTGTTCGACAGAGAAAGTTGGTATTAGTGCTATCTCTGGTCTTAATTGTGGTCAACATAATTTTTGCTAGCAGGGTAAAGGTCGATTACAATTTGCAAGACTACTTACCAGCAGATGCAGCATCATCACGTTCGCTCAAGGTTATGGGTGAGGAGTTTGACTTTTCTATCCCTAATGCTAGAGCGGCTTTTCAGGTTTCATCGATCCAAGAGGCCTTAGAAATCAAAGAAAAGTTAAAAGATACCGAGGGCGTTTTACAGGTTTTATGGTTGGATGACCAACTTGATTTGAGGCTACCCTTGGAAAATCAGGAAGAAAAACTTGTTAAGGCTTTCTACAAAGATGGCCAAGCCCTCTACCAGCTGACCACCGTTACGGACAATGCTCCTGTGGTTTTAAATAGGATTTACGGCATTCAAGAAGGGGTTCAGGTAGCCGGTCAGTTAATAGACCTGGCAAATGCCCAGAACTCGGTTCAATCTGAAGTATTTAAAATTACGCTATTTATTGTACCTTTGGTTCTCTTAGTCTTGTTGCTATCAACCCATGCTTGGTTAGAGCCGCTCATTTTTGGACTCACGATTGGTGTTGGTATCATATTCAATATGGGTTCTAATATTTTCATTGGTAAAATTTCATTCATTACCCAGGCTATAGCGTCCATTCTCCAACTAGCAGTCTCTATGGACTATGCAATTTTTCTTCTCAATCGTTTTAATAGTAACCGGAAGGGGGGACAGGCTCCGGAAGTTGCCATGGCAGGAGCTATGCGACAGGCTTTTACCGCCATTGCATCTTCGGCTATGACAACGGTTTTTGGCTTTTTAGCCCTGATCTTCATGAGGTTCAAAATAGGGTCGGATTTAGGCTTGGTTATGGCCAAGGGGATAGCTTTTTCATTTTTATCTGTTATTATCTTTTTGCCCTGCCTTTTGCTCCTTGTCTATAAATTAGTTGATAAGACCAGCCACAGGCCTCTGTTACCGGATTTCCGTACCCTTGGTAGGTGGGTTAATACCATCAAACCTTTAATTCTCCTATTGGCCCTTATTATTGCTGTTCCGGGTTTTTTAGGCAGCAGGTCTAATAGTTTTATTTATGGTATGGGCGGCTATCCTAAACATTCTCGTATGTTAGCAGATAGACGAGCTATTGATGAAAGTTTTGGTGAACAACAGCAAATGTCTCTCATGGTGCCAAGGGGAAGTATACAAAAAGAGTTGGCTATTCTAGATAAACTTGAGCGAGAACGGGATATTGTTTCAGTTATTTCTTACGTCAACCAGGTTGATCCTGCAATACCTTCCGAAGTTTTGGATCCAGATCAGACAGCCATGCTCTTATCAAAAAATTATTCACAGTTTATTATCACGGCAGAGATTCCGTCGGAAGGTGACCGAGCCTTTGGGCTGGTTGAAAAAATACGTTCTATAGCGGCTGAAGAATATGGGGAGTCTTCGTACCAACTGGTTGGCCAACCGGTAATTATGTTAGACATGAAAGATACGATACAGCAGGACGATGTTATCGTTAATGGGCTTGCAATTTTAGCGATAGCGCTGGTTATACTTATGGCCTTTAAATCCATTAGTCTACCACTTATCCTTGTTTTGACCATAGAAATAGCGATTTGGATCAATCTTTCAATACCATATTTTTCTAACACCAGTGTTAGCTATATAGGTTACCTTATTGTTTCTACTGTACAGCTGGGGGCTACAGTAGATTATGCTATACTCTATACGGAGCATTATTTGAAGAACCGCAGAAAACTTGTAAAGTCTTCTGCCTTGATAGAGAGCTTGCGGGAGACACTGCCATCCTTACTGCCTCCGGCACTTATCTTGACTATCACGGGATTTATGCTTAGCTATATTTCTTCTTTAGCGATAGTAAGCGAGTTAGGGTTAATTTTAGGAAGGGGAGCATTCTTATCCTTGTTGATGGTAGTTTTTGTCTTACCCGCTATGCTTTTCTATTCAGATAAATTTATACAGGTTAGTAGCCTGGGTTTAAAATTTGAAAGTGCAGATAAAAAATAAAAAGAGATCAGTCGCTTGGCTCAGACTGGCGGTAAATTAACAAAAGGGGATCGCTATGTTTAAGAATAATTCTAGTATTAAACTCATCAGGGGACTCGCAATTTTTTGTCTTCTGGCTTATAC
>CAMYEY010000034.1 GCA_947254895.1 uncultured Clostridia bacterium | reverse complement strand
ACCAGCTGAACCAAATGGGAAATATCGTTTGGTAAGTTAATTTTGTCTGGTAGGAAATATTCTGTCCGGAATAAAAGGTAATCTGAATATATGTAACTGCTCCCCTTATCAAAATCGTAATTTCCGCAATTTAAGACATAGACTTTGGGCTCTTGTAAAGTTGAGGGTCGCTTAGTGTTCTCATGCCTATGGAGCCTGCCCATCCTTTGTAGAATAAGGTCCATGGGGGCCAGATCTGTGACCATAACGTCAAAGTCAATATCAAGAGACTGTTCAATCACCTGAGTCCCGATAATAATCTTAAAGTCAGGCCTTTTTCCATCTTTGCCAATTGTATCAATTAAGTCTTTTTCTTTTTTGTAGCGGTCTGTAGCAATAAAGGCAGAATGTAAGAGCTCCACCTTATCGTCTCCAAAGGTTTCTACGCATTGTTCAGCAAAGGCCTGAGCCTTTTTAACCGTATTGACTATGACACCGACAACACCCTTACCGGGGGTAATTTCTTTTATGAGGCCGACCAAGTCTTCGCTTTCTTCCTTGGACTTCCTAATGATTGTGTAATCCCGACCCAGTTCCTTGTTAAAGTCAGAAAACTGCCGAATGACCGGTCCGTCATGGTAGGTTAAAAGTGGATAGGCTTCATTGTTGTCAAAGTTCGGTGGCTTTTCCGCCCGCCTGTATCTATAACCTGCACCCACCATATAGCTTTCCAGAAGTGCATTGCGTTTAGATATAGGGAGAGTGGCAGATAAGATAACAACCGGAACCTTGTAGGCCCCAAGCCATCTCAGAGCCCGGTACAGATAGACACTCATATAGGCATCATAGGCGTGGACTTCATCAATAACAACCACTTTGTTAGACAAGCCCAGATGGCGAAGCATCAAGTGTTTTTGCTTAAGTGCAGCCAAGAGTATTTGGTCTACAGTCCCTACTGTAAAATCATCAAGCATGGAGACTTTTCTACCTGCAAACCACTCATTTACGCTAATTCCGTCCCCATCATGTATATTCCGGCTCTTAGGCAGGTCGGAGAACTCGGCATTAAGCTGGGCCTTGCCATGGATAAGCCGAATAGACTTTTTTCCCTCAGCACATACTAACCAGTCCTTGACTCGGAAAAAAATCCCATTGGAAGTTGCCTGAGTTGGGAGGCCAAAGAACATCCCCGTCCTGTTCGTCTTGGCTGCAAGATCCTCTACAGCCACCAGTGCCGCTTCCGTTTTACCCATACCCATAGGGGCTTCTAAGATAACAATTCCCGGCTCGTGAATATTATGGATAACTTTAGAGATTCTTTTCTGGGGGTCTCGAGGCGAAAAGCCAAATCTTTGTTGGTAAATTTCCGAGCAAAAAGGTTGCGGCTGCCAAGCACCAGTCCGGTCCTCTTGCCATTTTTTAAAGCCTTGCTCGACTCGGTCTCTGCTTGCATTGGCGTCATCTAAGCTGATAAGCGGGAAGTATTTTTCATTGCTGGTAATCCAGTCTGCCATAATGAGAAGCCCCGATAAAATCACCTGCCAAGGTTGTAGGATGAGGGGAAGATCTTCGGAGGTAGATATCCCACACGACGTCAGTGCCCAATCAAAGATATCTCTCTGGATCTTTCGCCAGAAAATTCCTGCCGGTGAGTTAGGATTTTCCTCTTGATAGAGACTCGAAGCAAAGGAAAAACAGTCATCGGAAACCTTTTTAGGGACAGGCCTACCATGGTGGGCCCCTATGATATTGGCAACACAGAAATTGACCGAAAACTGTGTCAGAAAATACTGACCACTAACTTCATGTCGAATATTGTCTTTTTTTTGTAAGGCATAGTCTGCAATTCCCTTAAAGCCAGCTCCTTCAAGTTTTTCAAGCATGAGACTGTCCAACTCAAGGTCCTGGTTAAAAGATTTCTGGGTTTGAAAAATAGGGGTTGCCTTACCAAGGTCATGTATAGCACCTAAGAAACAACAAAGTTGTCTAAGTTTTTTATCCTTGTTACTTGCTCCAGGAAAAATGGACTCGGCCATAAGATTTTTAACACCGGTGGAAAGCCACTCATCGTATAAACGGCCACACACCTCCATGGTATCGTTTAGGTGAACCATGAGAGGTAACCACATAGGCTGGTTATTTATCCTGTTCTTTTTAGCCCATAAAGATTTATTCATAAAACCTGCATTTATTTCATGATAACTTCTAACTACATACACAGGGTTCTCACAAAATAGCCCTCACTCCTAAATAAGACTAGAGCGTGGACTAAAGCAAAGCAAACAACAGTCTCAATTTATTGATATTGTAGCAAGAAACAAGCACAAGGTCATTATTTGGCTTACATATCTGACCTAAACCATCGGATTTTTGATGACGCAACATCTTATGAAGCTTATAGAAGAGCAAATCATACACCGCAACTCCCAGTTTTTGTCTTCTTCAACTCCCAGTTTTCTGCTTTTTCAACTCCCAATTTTACGACTTTTTAACTCCCAGTTTTCAATGGTCTCAGATATGCAGCTTAGAATAATTGCAGAAAACAAAAACACAAACCGACGGTCTAGCCATCGGTTTGTGCAGTCATTCTACCATGGGATATCAGACTAGGCTGACATCCATATTAGGGATGGATGGAGTATAAGAGAGAGCAGCTTGTGGAGGGTTTGTGTTGCTCTTCTTTCACCACCTAGCCCTGAGCATGGTCTTTAAGGCAATCCTCGGCAAAGAGGGCTGCCCCTAAAACTCCGGCCTTGTTACCAAGAGCGGCCAGAACAATTTTTGGTCTGGTCACATCACCGAAGATAAAGGCTTCGTCAATAGCCTTTTCTTCACAGAGTTTGACCAGATCTTCTCCTTCGTGACTAATGCCTCCGCCAAGAATGATCACTTCCGGCATATAGGAGTTAATCACATTGGCTATACCGTGGGCTAAATAGTCTCCATACTGTTCAACGACAGCCGTGCCAACCGGGCAAGATGAGCGCCAAGCCTTAAATGCTGTCATCCCTGTAACTTTGCCATCCTCAGAGGCAATTTTAGCCAGCAATGACTCCGGTGCAGCTGCAATCGCAGCCTGGGTCTGACGAATAAGCGCCGTTGCTGATACATAAGCCTCAAAACAGCCACGTCGCCCACAGGTGCAGTACTCTCCTCCAGAGATGAGGGTTGTATGCCCAAATTCACAGCCAGTTTCATTAAAACCACTGTAAATGCGGTCATTGATAATGACTCCAGCACCCATCCCGGTTCCCAGGGTCAGGGTTACCGAGTTTTTCGCCCCATTACCGGCGCCCAGCCGACTTTCTGCCAGGCCTGCCACGTTGGCATCATTACCTAAAAAGATGGGACAGGAAAAGGTTTTCTTTAAGGCTGCCCTGAAGGGATAGTTCTTAAAAGGCAAATTGCCGGCAAAAACATAGGTCCCTGTATGGTTAATGGCTGTTCCCGGCAATCCAACTCCCACAGCTTTTAGGGAATCTGGACTTAAATCATTACGCTCAAGCATAAGCAGACAGGCTTCTGATAAGGCCTTTACAATATCATCCGCTGTCTCTTGCTTATCCTGTGTGCTGATGGAATCTATATCAACCAACTGAAAAGCTTCAGACACTAAACCAAACTTAATACTGGTTCCACCCACATCAATTGCTAAATAAAAGCTCATAAAAACTCTCCCTATAAACTTCGTGTTCCATGCTTTTTCTGCCAAAATCAAAGTTCCAAAGTGGCCTCTAGGGGCCTCTTTGGAACTTTAAAGGTGGCCCAAATGAATAAAACAGACGTATTACCTTACATATTGACGCATGTAGCAATAGGACATCTCGACAGATTTGTAAACATCCTCTTCTGATCCTTCAAATGTCTTATCTTCAACTTCAATGCTGGCATGCCCGTCATAGCCGATATCTCTGAGTGCACATACAAATTGTGCCCAGTCAATATCACCAAAACCAGGAATTTTAGGAGACATGTAGTCTAATGGATAGGCCATCGTACCAACTTCTTCGAGCTTGTCCGGATAGAGTTTGATATCTTTAAAATGGACCAGCTGAATTCTGTCCTTAAACTCCTGAATGGGTCTGAGATAATCTATCTTCTGCCAGATGAAATGTGATGGGTCATAGTTAATCCCTAAGAGCTTAGAATCCAGGATAGAAAAGATCTCTCGCCAGATAGGAGGGGTAGTAAACAGGTTCTGACCGCCGGGCCATTGGTCCGGACCAAATAACATCGGGCAATTCTCAATCGCAACACGGACGTTATGTTTTTCTGCCAAATCCATAATTGGACCCCAGACATCTTTCAGGGCAGCTAAGTTTTCTTCAACATTCTTTTCCTGCATCCTACCGATAAAGGTACTGACCTGATTGATTCCCAGTTTATCTGCTGCCACGATCAACTTTTTCAGATGATCGACAGCTTGTTTTCTTTCCTCCAGATTGGAAGACATCGTATTGGGATAGTAGCCTAGGGCAGAAATCTCCACCTTATTCTTTGCCAGAATATCTTGGACTTCAGAGGCCTTGCTATCCAACTCATCCACATTCAAGTGTGTAACACCGGCATACCGCCGACTCGCCTTACCTACCGGCCAAGCTGCCAACTCAACCGATTCAAAGCCTGTTTTGGACAAATACTCAATGAGTTCTGAGAATGATAAATTTGGCAGTATTGCACTGACTATACCTAATTTCATATTTCACCTACCAGTTGTTTGATTGGAGGAGCAGCCTGCAATATGGCTGCTCCATCCTCATGTTCGTACTTATACTTTTTCCCACTGTTTGCTTTCGTTGGACTTTCTTACAGCCTCGCAAACCTTTTCGGTCTGGAAGGCTACAGAGAAGTTTGTTGAAGGCTGCTTGCCGGATACGATTGCCTCAATGAAGTCTCTCATTTCAATCGTCTTGAGCTCACCATAGCCGATATTCATACCAGGAATGTTCCAGGTTACATCGCCATATTTGTGAGCCGGACCGGTGTAAATGGTCTTGAAGCCTCGGCGGTCATCTTTGTCGTCTGCAAAGCAAACCTGGAGCTCATTCAAGCGCTCATAGTTGAAGCAGATGCTACCCTTGGTACCATGAACTTCAAAGGTGATAAAGTTATTCCTACCCCAGGCGTTACGGGTTGCTTCAATACTGCCGTTGGCACCGCTCTTAAAGCGAACCAGCATGGAGCTCTCATCGTCAACATCGACTGCTTCGCGCTGAGCATTGGCATCCATCTTAATTGTACCCAACAGGTCAACACCGCCACTTTGTACCGGACGCTCTTTGATGTAGGTTTCTAAGTTAGAGACAACAGAATCGATCTCGCCAGCCAAGTATTGTGAGATATCAATAACGTGGGTGCAGATATCGCCCAAGGCGCCCGCTCCGGCAATTTTTTTCTGGAATCTCCAGGAAAGAGGTGAATTGGGGTCTGCTGACCAGGACTGGAGATAGGTAGCTCTCACGTTCAAGATCTCACCGATGGACCCTTCTTCAATCAACTGTTTAGCTAAAACAACAGCAGGAACACGCCTGTACTGGTAAGCTGTCATGTTGATCTGACCATTTTTCTCTGCCTCTTTAGCTGCTTCAGCCATAGCAGCAGCATCTTCGAACTTGGAAGCTAGGGGCTTTTCACTGATAACATGTTTGCCTGCTTTAAAAGCTGCGATTGCGATTTCAGCGTGAGAATCATTTGGTGTACAAATATCAACGATATCGATTTCAGGATCATTTACGATATCCCGCCAATCTGTGCAAGCCTTCTCAAAGCCAAAACGATTCTTTGAATCTTCAGCTATCTCCGGGTCAATGTCACAAATGGTTTTAAAGACAGGCATAGCTGCTGCTGGCCAAAAGAGTTTTGGATAGTTTGCATAGCCTACACAGTGTGCTTTACACATAAATCCGGCGCCGATAATACCAATGTTTAATTTTTTCATGTTGTACTCCTTAAATATTTTTATTTTTTCTACTAATGTATAACTAGCTGTTTCCTACTTCACTTCATCTGCTAAATTAATGCGAACACTCCTCCCCTTAAGCACCTCTTTTCTTCTTTCCTTGGGCAATGTTACTCAAGGCAACGGATAGGACAATGATGGCACCTTTGACCATGGTCTGCTGTGCGGATGACAGGTTAGCCAGGATCAGGGCATTGTTGATGAAACCGATCAGGATAGAGCCCACCAAGGAGCCGATCACAGACCCGGTGCCGCCCGTCATGGCAGT
Source organism: uncultured Clostridia bacterium (assembly GCA_947254895.1). GTDB lineage: Bacteria > Bacillota > Clostridia > Saccharofermentanales > DTU023 > UBA5436. The sequence goes on along the minus strand of CAMYEY010000034.1, from coordinate 7,075 downwards.
ACCGCCGAGAACAACAGCAGCGATGACAGACATTTCATCTCCTTCGCCGTAAGAATACCGGCCGGCTGACAGACGGCCTGCATATAAAATGCCACCGAGAGCTGCCAAAAGGGCTGAAATGACAAAGGCTGATACCTTGATTTTTTTCGTTTTCACGCCGCTGTATCCAGCTGCGACTTCGTTACCACCGGTGGCCAACAAGTGCCTGCCAAAAATACTTTTATTAAAAATCAGCACACCAACGATATAAATGGCGATGGTCCAAATCAATAAGACCGGAACAGAACCGATTTGACCTGCACCAAAGATGTAGGTAAAAGTCTTGTTTTCGATAGGGACAGCGGCTGTATCGGTAATCCACATAGCACCGCCCCGGATGATCTGCTGCATTCCCATCGTCGCCAAAAAGGCCGGAATTCTCAGCTTTGTAACGAGTAGACCGTTAATCGTACCGACGATAGCACCAAAGGCTAAGCCGGCCACCACCGCTAAGAGAATACTATTTGTAGCCTGCAAAATAAGCGAGACAAACATGGCGGTCATGGCTGCAACCGCACCGACTGTCAAGTCGATCTCGCCACAAGCCAGGATAAAGGTACCACCTACTGAAACAATTGAGATGACTGCAGTCTGACGCAAGACATTCATGATGTTGCTGCCACGCAAGAATCCCTGATTTCCTAACAAAATACTGAAGATTAGAAATACAAAGACAAAGATGATGTAGACCATCCATTTGTCGAGCGGTATGTTTTTAAATTTATTACTTGTCAACTTGAATTGCATGCTGCAAGTCCTCCTCTGATTTATGCTCATTATTGTAAAATTCACCGGTTATCTTTCCATCGAAAAGAACAATGATGCGATCACAAGCGGCTAAAAGTTCTGATAGTTCTGAAGAAATAAAAATGACACCCTTACCTTGATCAGCAAAATCACGAATGATATTGATAATCTCACGTTTAGCACCGATGTCTACACCGGCTGTGGGCTCATCCAGCATCAACACATCAGGATTGGTGTTAAACCATTTAGAGAAGACTACCTTCTGTTGGTTACCACCAGACAGGAGCCCGACCTGTTTGTGGATGTCATCTGTTACAATGTTAAACTGATGAACATTTCCATCAACAATTTTGTCTACTTTCCGTTCTTGTACGAAGCCCTTCGTAAAAAGATCCGTTAGATTCGGTAAGATAGCATTGTCTTTAATAGAATGTTGGAGCACAAGACCTTGCTTTCTTCGGTCCTCCGGGACCAAGGCAAAACCAGACTCGATTGCCTGCCTGGCAGTTTCATTCTTAACAGGCTGACCCTTGAGCCGAATCTCTCCGCTCTCATAATCTCTCTTGCCAAACAGGGCCTCGACGATCTCGGTCCTACCGCTCCCCATCAGTCCAGCAAGGCCTACAATTTCTCCTTTGTGAACCTTAAAGCTGATGTCAGAGACCTTCTCATCCACCTTAAGGTTCTCCACCTCAAGTAGGACCTCAGCGTTTTTGATTTTTTCAACCCGCTCGTTTGTCACTCCAGCACTGGTAAGTGCCGTTGATTCAGCCGCAGGTCCTAACATATGCCTGATGATCTGATTGAGGTCTAAATCGGCTATGCTGCTTTCATGTGCTACAATACCGTCTCTCAGGATGGTAACTCTGTCAGCGATCTCCATGATTTCATTCATGCGGTGAGATATATAGACAATCGAAACACCCTTTGCTTTCAAATCTTCGATTATTTGGAAGAGATACTGTGCTTCTTTATCAGATAAGGAAGCTGTAGGCTCATCAAAAATCATGATTTTGGCATTTTTGGATAAGGCTTTTACAATTTCTACCATCTGGCTGACGCCAACGCTCAGATCGCTTACCACCGTTTCAGGGTTCAAACTGAGACCTAGTTCGCTCAGCAATTCACGTGTTAAAGCGTTCATCTCCCGCTTATCCCGGAAGACTCCTTTTTTAATTTCTTGTCCTAAAAAAACATTCTCTGCAACGGTCATCGACTGGATCAATGATAACTCTTGGAAGATCATAGCAATTCCCTGGTCATTCGCCTGATGGATATTGTCGATCTGAACCGGCTTGCCATCCACAAGTATTTCACCCGAGTCTTTTGAGTAAACACCCGACATAATCTTCATAAGGGTTGATTTGCCGGCACCATTTCCCCCGACAAGGGCATGCACTTCTCCTTTTTTCAAGTTGAAGTTAATATTTTTTAGAACGCGAACTGCAAATGCCTTGGATATATTTTTCATCTCAAGGATATATTCACTCATTGCTACACCTCGTTCAAATTATAAAAACATCTGGGTTAGTAGCGTGAGACCTGCCACCCAAGGACAAGCCTCACACTGATCATTGACACTAAAACTTATTCTGCCTTTAACCAATCAGGTGCACTGGTGTGATAGACCTGCTCATATCCTTCAGCGATATTGCTCTGGTCTACCCGCTTAGCAGGAACAGCAACATATGCAGGAGCCTCTTTACCTAAGAGAGCATAGGCTGCCAAAGTTGCCTCAGCAACACCTTGGTCATAAGGCATCTGAGCACCAACGCCCAATACACGACCCCTAGCAATTTCTTTTGCGATGTTGTTACCCAGGTCAATCGTGGACAAGAGGACATCGTTGCGGCCAGCAGCATTGAGTGCAGACAGGACGCCTTCTGCAGGAATGTCCCAGTGGGCGAAAATAGCGTTAATATCGGGATGCTGTGTCAGCATAACGTCAGCTACTTCATCGCACTTGTTTTCATGTTGGAAACCTTGCTTTGAAACGATCTCGATATCCGGATATTTTTCGGCCATCTCTTTTTCAAAGCCCTCTAAACGCTGGTTGGTCACAAAGTAATCAACGTCATAGTAAACAACTCCAACTTTACCCTTGCCGTTCAGAGCTTCGCCGATCAGGTCAGCAGCAATGATGCCGTTGCCATAGTTATCAGCAGATACAGAGCTGACATAATCCACACCAGCTGTAAAGCCAACCGGCACGTTGTCCATGAAAACGATCTTGGTGCCACTCTCTGCTACCCGCTTGAAAGCGTCTGCCGTTGAGGTTGCATCAACCGGGATGCTCACCAAAATATCCGGTTTTTTAGCCATGATACTCTCTAAGTCAGAGACCTGACGCTCAGGAGAGAAGTCCGCATCGGTTGTCGCTACAATTTTGATTCCAAGTTTTTCAAAGGTATCTGTCAAACCTGCGATCTGAGAGGTAGACCAGTCATTTCCACCGTAGTGTAGGCTGATGGCAGCAGTATAGTTGCCCGCCTTAACCTTCTCAATTTCCTCATCTGTCAAGGACAGTTCTGTTGCCAAAACTGCTTTTTCGCCGTTTGGTCCCACTGCCTTAATCTCACCACTATCAGCGGCTGCTCCGCCTTCGGATGTGGCCTTACTGGTTTCTACTTTTGATTCGGCCGGCTGCTCGTTACTTGTCGTTTTTTGGGAAGATCCTGAATCTGTCTTACCACAGGCGGCCAGGCCCAATAACATACAAGCACATAAAATAAAAGCTAATACCTTTTTCATATCTTATTACCTCACTTTCGCTCGTTCTTAGAGCTTACCTTTCAAAAACTGCATTGATGTCTCACAAGCCTCTACAGGGTCTCCACTGTAACCATCGATTTCAACCAACCAGTCGCCTTTGTAGTCGTTTGATTTGAGGAAGGAAATAATGTCATCTAAATTGATGGAACCTTTGCCGAGGGGAACAAATTCTTTGGCATCACTGAGGTCTTTTAAGTGGACATATTTAATCCTATCTTTGTAGCGCTTGATCAGCTCTAAAGCATCACCACCACCGGCAACCAAGTGGGCAATATCCGGGCAGAAAGCAACGCTGGTGTTATTGAATACCTTTTCGATTTGCTCAGGATGCTCAGCTATAGAGCCTAAGTGTGGGTGGTAGCTTGCTACCAGGCCATAGCTGCTTACAACTTCATTGGCCTCGTCCAGAGCCTTACCGAGTTTTATATAATCTTCTTCCTTGATACCAGCGGCCCGTACAGAACCACCACCAAGAACAACATGTTTGATGCCAAGAGCCTGAGCCATCTTACAAGCTCTAGCCAGTCTGATTAATTCTTCTTTTAAGACATCTTCATAGATGTAGAAGGCGCCAAAGTAAATACCCAAGATTGACATATCGTACTTGTTCAACAATTTTTTCAGCTCTTCTTCTTTACCTTCATACTGGAGCAGGTTGCCATCAAACATTTCAATCTGTTTGTAGCCAACTTTAGAGATTTTGGCCAGGGTGTCATCGAGATCGCACAAGGTAAGGTAGTGTACATCCTTTATATTTGTGACGCCACCGCCATCTCCCACTAATGGTCCAAAAGCATTGATCATGTAACCTAAATTCATTTTTTTCTCCTTTTTGTTTTGTGTTTTAACTTTCTATTTTGATATTAATAGACCGACCCTACTATGCTTCCAGGTCTGCCACCGGCTCCCATTTCTGGCTGGCTGCTGACCGGACAATTGCATCTGCAATGAGCTCCACTGCATAGCCGTCCTTAAAGTCTGGTGAAACTGGTTTTTTGTTAACAATAGCGTCGACAAAGTCATGGCACTCTACGATCTTAGTTTCTGTGTAACCGATGCCCAAAGCTGGTACTGGCCACAGTGCCTCCCCATAAGGATGGCTTGGACCGGTAATAACTGTCTTGAAGCCCATGCAGTCATCCGGATCATCTGCCAGACAAATCTGAAGTTCATCTCTGTGCTCATAGTTGAAGAAGATTGAGCCCTTGGTACCATGGATTTCAACAGTGATATAGTTCTTTCTGCCCCAGGCATTCCGGGTTGCCTCAATTGTGCCAAAGGCACCATTGTGGCACTTAATCATGAAGCAGCAGTGGTCATCCACATCAACCTCACCATAGGCTGAAGCCGTATCCTTTTTAGCCGCACCCAACTGGTCCTGGGGACCCTGTTGAAGAGGCCGCTTATCAATGTATGTCTTCATACGGGAGTTAACTTCTGAAAATTCACCGACCAAGAAACGGCAGATATCCACAACGTGGGTACCAATATCGCCCAAAGCGCCCGTTCCGCATACATTCTTGTCAAACCGCCAGGACAAGGGAGAGTTGGGATCAGCGGACCAGTCCTGAAGGTAGGTTCCCCGGAAATCTAAGATTTCTCCAATCTTACCTTCTTCGATGTACTTTTTAGCCAATTGGATGGCTGGTGTCCTTCTGTAGTTGAAAGCAACCATGGTCGTGATATTGTTCTCCTTAGCTGCCAAATACATCTCTCTGGCTTCATCAGCTGTGAGAGACAGTGGTTTTTCACACAAGATGTGTTTGCCAGCTTTGGCCGCAGCAATAGCAATTTCTGCATGGACATCATTTGGTGTGCAGATATCGATAATATCGATCTCCGGGTCGTCCATAAGCTCCCGCCAATCGGTGGAGTAGTTTTCGAAATTGAATTTGTCTCTTGCCTCTTTAGCAATCGCTTCATCCAGATCCACAATTGTCTTTTTCACAAGTTTTGCCGGAGCCGGCCAAAAGAACATCGGCATACCGGCGTAAGCTACCGAGTGTGCTTTAGCCATAAAGCCTGCTCCAATCATTCCTATCCCTAGAGTTTTCATAATCATACCTTTCTTCTGTTTTTTTCAGGCTATCCCCTTGAGCTATGCTCCCTAAGCCTGTATTGGACCTCTCTGCCCCAAGCCTATTTTGATCAGGTTCAACATCCACTTGACCCAGAAACCAAGCAAATGTAATCGATTACATTTTCAAGTAAAAAAAGAGTGTAAGTGCTGTCAGCTCGCCTTTTTACTTGAATTTCGTATGATCAACCGATGGGGCATTTTCATATGCTTGTACGTAGCTTCACCACCTTTCTTCTTACTTTCTATAATGTCCAGAACCTTCTTAGCCGCGTACTCACCAATCTCGTATGTCGGCTGTTGTACCGTCGTCAAACTGGGATTGGTCACCGAGGAGAAACCGATATTATCGAATCCTACCAGGCCAAAATCTGTACCGACCTTTATATTTTCCCGTTCTGTTACCTCTAAAAGATATTGAGCAATGACGTCAGATGTCGCAATCACTGCATCCGGGCGACTGTCAGAATGGTAGAGTTCCAAAAATAATTCCTGCGCCTTTTCTTTATTAAATTCTGTGTTAACCACCTTGATATAATTTACACCTGACTCCACCGCCACCGCTTCATAACCCACACAGCGGTACCTCATGTAATCGTAGGCTGGGCTGGCTCCGAATAAGGCAATCCTCCGATAACCTTGATCGAGTAAGTGCCGGTAGATCTCCTTTATCGCCTCTTCGTTATCAATGGAAATCGAATTAATGTGATCTGAATGAATTTCAGAACAACACACAAGCGGGAATTCTGCCGAGATTTTTTTGATCTCTGAAATATCGGCAGTGGGATCCATCCAGATTAGTCCATCCGCCATCCGCAGACGGAGCAAGTCAATTCCTTTTTCGTAAAGGGACTCTTCTGAGTAGGTGTTGCGGAGCAAAAGGTAGTAGGATTTCTTGCTCAAAACATCCTCTATCCCTCGTACAATCCTTGAATAAAAAGGGTTAGAAACGCTGGGAACCAGGGCCAGAATCATCTTGGTACTGGATTTTCTTAAATTTCTACCCAGCATATTGGGGGTGTAATGGAGCTCGTCTATAACTTGAAAAATCTTTTCCTTTACTTCTTCTCTTACATTTTCCTTGCCGGATAAAGCCCTAGATACAGTGGCAACAGATACGCCTGCAAGTTCCGCAACTTCTTTCATAGAAACCATATCTTGGACCTCCCTTCCAGCTCTTGTAATCGATTACATACATTCTTAGCTAATTTGGGTGCATTGTCAATAAAATTTCCTGTAAACCCGCATCATCAAAGAAATCTTTGTGCAGAAGAGACAATTTTAAGGCAACCCTTTTGTTATAAACGCCCAAAAGCCTTCTGGATTAATTGGATGGAATAAATGGATGTATAGCTGAAAGATTTTACTCTTAGCCCTGTTCCAGGAGCAGATAAAAGCTCAACCTAAGCTTTTATCTGCTAGGCTTACATGCTCTTCTAT
>CAMYEY010000033.1 GCA_947254895.1 uncultured Clostridia bacterium | reverse complement strand
CTCCGTCACCATTCCTAAAACAGGACTTTAGTAATGGCAGGCTTTGTTTCTGCAATCTTTTGACCATTTTTATAGGAGTACAGGACAACTGCGTTCTCATTCAAGGCCTGGTAATAATCCTTTGCATCAAGGACTATGAAGCTTGCCGGTTTGCCAACCTCAATTCCATAGTGGTCTGTAACGTGCAAGGTCTTGGCTGCATTCGTCGTAATAAAGCGGTAGGCATTCATGATTTCTTGATAACCCATCATGCCACAAACATTCATGCCAAAAATGTTGACATCTCTGAGGCTTCCATTACCCATCGGGAACCAAGGATCAAAGACATCATCCTGACCGAAGGAAACATTGAGACCAGCTTCCGTTAACTCTTTAACCCGGGTCACACTTCTCCTTTTCGGATAGGTGTCAGCCCTTCCACCCAAGTGAATGTTAACCAAGGGATTAGCCACAAAATTGATCTTACTCATTTTTAAAAGCCGCATCAAGCGTAAGACATAAGCATTATTATAAGAATGCATGGCCGTTGTATGGCTTGCGGTCACCTTGTCAAACAAACCAAATTCTAAAGCCCTCGTAGCAACTGTCTCCAAGCCTCTTGATGCTTCATCGTCGATTTCATCACAATGCACGTCCACTAGTAAGTCATGTTTGGCTGCAAGCTCCATGGCATAATTGACTGATTCTACGCTGTATTCCCTTGTAAATTCAAAGTGAGGGATAGCCCCTATAGCATCAACACCCAAGCGGACGGATTCTTCCAGTAATTCTTTACCTCCAGGATAGCTGAGTATGCCCTCCTGAGGAAAAGCAACAACTTGGATTTCCATGACATCTTTCAGTTCTTCACGGAGTTCGATCAAGGTCTGCATAGCGACCAAGGAAGGGTCTGTAGAGTCAACATGGGTTCGGATAAATTGAACACCATGCTCAGCATACATCCGGACAACCTTGTGAACCCGTTCGCGAATATCCTCGCGGCTCAATTTATCTTTTCTTTTGCTCCAGCACTCAATACCTTCAAAAAGGGTTCCCGACATATTCCAAACAGGGTCTCCCGCTGTCAGACAGGCATCCAGGTGAACATGTGACTCAATAAAGGGCGGCAAAAGCAACTTTCCTTGTAAATCAATGACCTCTTCTCCCCTTTTTGCTTCTAAATTCTGACCGATCTCAGTAAACTTAGAATCTTCAACCCTGATATCCTGTAAGACCTGGTTATTTTCTATAGATGTATTCCGGAACAGCATTGGCATCCTCCCTTTGTAACTTTAAGCGATTTGCTAGACGGTCATGGGCAAAATAAACCACCATAGCACTAAACATGGCATTCAAACTAGCTACTCCCACATGAACGAAATTCCCCACCAGGGCACCAATGATCACACCGGCGACAGCCCCATAGTTGATAGTTCTTTCAGTCTGTGTAGCTTGGTCATCTAAATAAGCATCTTGGTGTAAGAAAAAGTCTAGGATGATAATTCCCCCAACCGGCGGTAGTGTTGCATTTAAAAAACTTAGCCAGCCGATGAAATTATTGTAGAGCCAGAGGGCTGATACCGTACCAACCAGGCCGGCAACAAGAACCATAGGACGTTTACGTACACCGGTAATATTGGATAAGCCAAGAGCTCCGGTATACAAGGCATTATCATTTGTGGTCCAAATATTGGCTCCGAGCACAATCAGAGCAGCTACAGCCAGACCTTGGGCGATCATCACATAGAAGATATCATCTCTACCGGTAAAGGCTCCACCAACCGCACCAAAGGAAAACATGAGGGTATTTCCTATGCTGAAGGCTACAACTGTGCTGATGGTGGCAATCTTTGTATTTTTAGCAAATCGGGCAAAGTTCGGAGTTGCCGTTCCACCACTGATGAAGGATCCAATCACCATTCCGGTTCCGGCAAAGATAGATAGGTTGCCGGAGCTTTGGGCAAACATGGCGCTTGCGCCTTGCTCGGATAAGGCTAGCCCCATTGAATATATGCCTAGCCCGGCAATCAAAGGGACCGAAATATAGCTGATAATCTCCATGCCTCTTATTCCGAAGTAAGCCGATGTTGTCATGCAGACACCGGCAAGTGCAATTAAGACTACCGGGCTGATATGTAAGAGGTCAGCGGCCGGTACAGCAAACATAGCTGCCCCTACACCAAACCAACCTATCTGGGTCATACCTATAAACAAGGAAGCTAATTTTGATCCTTGTTGTCCGAAAGACTTGCGGGCAAGCAAGTCAAAGGATAATCCGGTCTTGCTACCGATATAAGCCAATAAGCCGGTGTAGACGGATAAAATAATGCCGCCGATAATAATTGACCATAAGAAACCTGATAAATCCAAACCGATTCCTAATTTAGCCCCTACGGACATACTTGCAGAGAAAAAAGTAAACCCCAGCATGATGAAAAACATTGCAAAGAAACCTTTGCGAGCCTTGGCTGGAACTTTTTCGAAGGTGTAGTCCTGGTCGACTACCCCTTGTGTCACTTCTTGATTTCCTGTTTGAAATCCATTGTTTACTTGAGCATTTTTCATGCCATTCCTATCCTCCTATTTTTTTTGGTGTTGTGAAGGGCTAGAAAAAACGCCCTCCCACAAGGAAAGACGCATGAAAAACTACAAGTATATTTTATTGCATCCGATCCTTGGAGGCCTCACGGGACCCGCCTTAAAGCACCGTCAACTATGATGCTCAAAAAACCGGATTTTGTCAACTATAAAAAGAGTTTAAGAAGTAGGAGTGATCCTGGCCAAAGCCAGAGAGGCCAGGATTGGTCAAGAATAAGGACTCAAGTTGACATACCTTATTCTTCAAAAAAGGCTTCAGCCAATTCTTTGGCTGCCTCTTCATCTTCCTTCCGCACAAGCAAGTAATATTCTTCCAGGACATTGCCAGCTCTCATGACAAAGCCTGAACCTTGCTTTGTTTCAATCATTGAGTCTATTTTATTTTGATCCAAGATACCTTTGAGCAAGTTAATTTCGACTTGATCACCATGTTTGATAACAACTAAATCCATCCAAGTAACCTCCTTCATCTTTTATGCTTACATTGAGCTTAACATAATTTTAGCCTGGAGATATCCTATCAAAGGCTTGTCGCTTTATCCAAACCTAGCTTGTATGTCCGATCCTTTCAGCCTCCTTGCGAGTTTCCGTATGGTAGACCAACTTAAAGATCTCACCTGCAATAAAGGGAATCAGGGCAAGGCCCGATATAATCAGCCAATCCATCCAAGTCAAAGCTATCGTCCTGAAATAGTTTTGACAGATGGGGAGGTACACCACCAAAAGCATCAAGGCAGATGATAAGAGAACCGCCCTATTCATGGATCTATTACCAAACACCCCCAATTGAAAGACAGAGTAATGTTCTGACCGACTAGAGAAAGCCCTCAAGAGTTCCGCAAAGATCAGGGTAATGAAGGCATATGTGCTAGCCCCGACCGAAGGAGAGTGGTCGGCGAAAGCGAAGAAATGAAACTTAGAGGCCATCTGGCCCGATCCATCTGCAAGTACATCCGGATAGAGGTAGCGGCCAATCTGGAAGGCTGCAAAAACAGCTACAAAGATGGCCACAGCCTGGCACATGATTGCAGCAATCATCTCTCGGTTGATAATCTTTTCATCCTGCCTTCTTGGGGGGTGTAGCATGATATCCTTCTCCCCTTTCTCTCTACCTAAGGCTAAGGCCGGAAAGCTATCTGTAACCAGGTTGAGAAAGAGCAGCTGGATTGGGGCCAAAGGCGTATATTGAGGTCCTAGCATGAGGTTGATCAGGAAGACAACCAGGATCTCTCCGACATTACAAGAAAGGAGGAAGCCTACAAACTTTCTGATATTTGAGTAGATAATCCTGCCCTCTTCAACCGCAGTAACAATTGTAGCAAAGTTATCGTCCGTCAAAATCATATCAGCTGAATTCTTAGCTACCTCAGTGCCTGTTATCCCCATAGCTACACCGATATCCGCTTGCTTGAGAGCAGGGGCGTCATTGACTCCATCACCGGTCATAGAGGAGATGTGTTTATTGGACTTGAGAGCTGATACTATCCGCACCTTATGTTCAGGTGAAACGCGAGCATATACCGAAACTTTTTCACAAGCCTGGGCCAGTTCTTCATCAGACATAAGCTCTAGTTCTGCCCCAGTTAAAACTTGGTCACCTTCCTGCATCAGATTGAGTTTTTGTGCGATGGCAACCGCAGTATCCTTATAGTCACCGGTTATCATAACAGCTCTAATACCGGCCCGGTGGCAAACAGCAATAGCATCTTTGGCTTCGGGCCTGGCCGGGTCAATCATACCTGTCAAGCCAACAAAGATCATATCTGATTCGGCATCTTGGAAATTTTTGCCGGTATGGACTTTATAAGCAAAGGATAAAACCCGGAGGGCAGATCTGGCGAAGGCCGAATTTGCTTCCAGAATCCGGTCACGGTCTTGATCTGTCAAAGGCCTGACCCCTGTTTCAGTCAAAACTTGACTACACCGGTCAAGGACAATATCAGGAGCCCCCTTGGTCAGCGAAAGGTAGTCACCGTCAAGTTCATGAAAAACCGACATCATTTTACGGTCAGAGTCAAAGGGGAGGTCGCCTATTTGGGGACTGGTCTCCTCTAGGTCTACCCGTTTTATCCCCTGCTTGGCCGCTAAACTGATTAAAGCCCCCTCAGTAGGATCACCGAGGACAGCCCAAGACTTATCTTCCTTTAAATAGAGCCCTGCCTCATTACAGAGGGCAGCGATCTGGAGGAGACGGGTTAAAACGGGATCAGATCCCGGTTCAACCGCTGCTTCTTCTTCAGCCTCAAAAAGTGAAATCTCACCCACAGGCTCATAACCTGATCCTGTAACTTCATAAAGCTTACCAGCTGCATATAATCTGGTAACAGTCATCTCATTTTGGGTCAAAGTGCCTGTTTTATCAGAGCAGATAGTATCTACAGACCCCAGAGTTTCGACAGCCAAAAGGCGTTTTACGATAGCATTTTTTCTGGCCATCCGGTTCATCCCCAAGGCTAAAACGATGGTAACTATGGCTGGCAGGCCTTCGGGAATTGCAGCTACGGCCAGACTAACAGCTGTCATAAAGAGGTTTAAGACTTCACCACCTTGGATTAAACCAACAACAAATACTACTACACAGACCGAAAGACAAATAGCTGCCAAAATCTTTCCCATCTCATTAAGGCTCTTTTGGAGAGGGGTGGATTCTTGCTCAATATCCCTAAGTCTGTCAGCGATCTTCCCTACTTCGGTTTTTTCACCGGTCATAGCTACAAGCCCGATCGCCCGCCCATAGGTCAAGGCTGTGCTCGAATAAACTATATTGGATCGGTCACCTATACCAAGCTCTCGGTCGCTGGTAAATTCGGCATCCTTGGCAACCGGTACCGATTCTCCGGTCAGGGAGGCCTCCTCTGCCTGTAAATTGCTAGATTCTAAAAGACGAATATCAGCCGGGACGACATCTCCGGCCTGGAGAACAACGATATCTCCCGGAACCAGTTCGGCAGCTTTAACCATCTGCTCTTGGCCATCCCTTACGACCCTAGCCTCAGGTGCAGCCATTTTTTGCAAGGCTTCTATGGCCTTTTCAGCCCTTCCCTCTTGGTAAACACCCAGAACTGCGTTGATTACCACTATAGCGATAATCAAGCCGGCATCCACAGCCTCCCCCATAACAGCTGAAACGAGAGCAGCAACTATTAAAGTAAGAACAGTAACATCCTTAAACTGGGCTAAAACTTTCTGCCAGAGGGGAGTATGTTCTTCGACCTGGAGTTCATTTTTGCCAAAGAGCTCTTGCCGGTTAACAACTTCAGCTGAACTTAGGCCAGCTTTAGTGTCTGTTTCGAGAATTTCCACCAAGTCTGCCCTAGATTTTTGGTAAATCTCCTGTCCTCTTATCTCCTGCTTTGCTGATTCTTTCATTTCTACCTCTCAGTTTGTCCTAGCTAGCTTGTACACATGAAAGCTACTTGTCTTTAACGTCTTCACTAACTCCTTCTTTGAGCTGGTCTGGCTTATCAAGGAGTTCTAATTTAATCCTAGAGATTCTTTTCTCATCCATCTCGAGAACTGTAAACCTGATATTATCAACAACCACAGAGGGATTTTCTCCCTCCTCAGGAACTCTCTCAAGTTTACTCAAAACTAGACCTGCCACCGTGTCATAATCAAAATTTTCATCATCCTTAATCTCTTCGACCTCGGGAATTCTTTCAACAATTTCTTCGGGGGCTAACAGGCCATCTACAATATAAGTGTTGTCAGCTAGCTTAACGATACTCTGGTCTTGGCCATCATACTCATCCGCTATATCTCCCACTATTTCCTCTAGGATATCTTCTATACTGATGATGCCATCCGTACCACCATATTCATCGATAACAATAGCCAGCGATATATTTTGTTGCTGCATTTCCCTAAATAGGGCTGAAATAGACTTACCTTCCGGCACAAAATAAGCCTCTCTTAAGTGCCGCCTGAGATCAAAGTTATGTCGCTCGTAGGAGGTAATCCGGAGTAAATCCTTGATGTGAAGAATACCTATGATATTATCTACAGTCTCTTCGTAAACCGGTATACGGCTATAGCGTTCATGAGCGGCCGTGTGAACAACCTCTTGGTATGAAGCATCGGCCGAAAGAGACACCATAGCCGTTCTCGGTGTCATGATTTCTGATACCTCCGTATCATTTAGTTCAAAAACATTGGAGATCATTTTAGCCTCATCGGACTGGATGCCGCCACTCTCACCCGAGGCTTTAGTCAGCATTAAAATTTCTTCCTCCGTGACGATCGTATTGTCTTTATCAACATTAATTCCGATTAAGAGGCAAAACAGTCTAGCTGAAACATTTAGAAATTTAGCAAAGGGGCGAATTAAACCATCCCAAAAACGGAGGAGGTAAACAAAACGCTTAACGAACTTCTCAGGGTTGCGCATACCAACCTGTTTTGGCACAAGTTCTCCCAAAACCAAGGAAAAGTAAGAAATCACTAAAGTGATAGCAATAGTAAGGAGTGGCTGAATATAGGTGACTGTTCCTGCAGGATCAAGCAGCTGGCATATGATAGGTGCAAGCCGACTTGCTCCGAAAGCCGCAGCAAGTAAACTGGCTAGGGTCGCCCCCACTTGAGTGGTAGCCAAAAAGTCGGCTTGTTTTTCGACAAAGGGAATTAACTTTTTAGCGCTTACATCCCCCTGGTCAGCATCAGCCTTTAGTTTGCTCTCATTAAGGGTAACAATAGCCATCTCCGCAGCAGCAAAAAAACCATTTACTAAGACCAGTAAGAGTATAATCAAACTGTTGATTAAAATGACTCTTATAATATCAGCATCGGTTTGAATGTTTTGACTGGCAACAGCCTTAAATAAAAAATGTTGTCCCAAAGTACAACAATGAGCTAAGTCCACCTGGACTCTTCCTCCTTTTAACAACAATTGCTAGTCTCAGCAATCAATGGTCCGGGTCAATTGATAAAGCCCTTGCACCATAACTCCACGAGCCATTTTCCGGACGGCTAAATAATCTTGTTTAGCAATATAGCAAAACTCAAAGCTTATTTCAATTGCCTAACCTTGCTTTCAGCCTGGTCCAAGAGCCCGTATATGGAATTCTGGCTTGTGAAAAGAACGACTTGACGATTTTGTATTTGTCCCAGGTGATTCAACAAATCCAGGGTCAGTTCAGCCCGCTCTTTGTCCAATTGAATCAATGGATCATCTAAGATTAGAGGCAAGGATCCCGACCGGTCTTGAAGGAGGTCAGTCAGGGCCAATCTCAGTGCTAAGTTGATCTGGTCATTAAGTCCTGCACTGTAATACGATTGGTTCTTTAAGCCCTGATCCGCTTCAGATAACCTAACCAGATAGTCCTGGTCGACTTTTACATCACTATGGTCTTCACTGGTCATAGCAGCAAGATACTCACTTGCTTTTAGGTTTACCTGAGGTCTCACCTCCTGGTCAAAAACCTGCTTGCTGTGGTCTAAGAGATGGAGAGCTAGCAGAACAGACGCATAGTTCAACTTTGCCTTTTCTAACAGCTGCTCTGTTTCTTTCAATGCTAGTTCTAACTCGTAGGTATTTTTCCCACTTGCCTGCTCATGGTCAAGTTTGGTCCTGATGGCCGCAAGCTCCTCCCTAGCCTTAATTCTAGCCTCAGTAATCCCTTGCAGCTGGGTTTTGATATGGTATTCCGAAAATTCCGGAAAGGTCCTCAATTCAGTTTGATGCTGGCTCAACCATCTTTGGGCATCAAGGTAAGTTTGCTGGAAATCATCGGAAGTTCTCCCGGCCAGAAGCTCATCAATTTCTCTCCTAATCCGCCGAGCTTTTTCCTCACTCTGGACATTTTCTACAGTCTGCTCGCGTAAAGATCTGATTGCCAGATCAAGCTGGTCATCATCCGGCAGATTAGTAAAGTAGGGTTTAACTAGATACTTCAACTTACGCTGCTCTCGGTCAAACAGATCTTTTGCTTTAGCCACCTCTTCTTCAAGATAGGCACGGTCTGTATCAAAGCTTGACCCTTCCTGTTCAAGTAAACCAAGATTCCACTCGAGACTCTCCAGGTCATTTTTAATTTTTAACTTACGCATCTCATGCCTGCGCACAGCTTGCTGGTATTGTCTATAACTAATCTCCTGGCGCTTTTGCCAAGCAAAATAGACCACAGCCATAATGAAAGGTAAGAGGGCAGCCATAACAATAAAAAAGACCGACCAGGATGGGGCATTTTTTCTAAGTAAAAGTCCACCTATCATGCAAAAAATCTCAGCCAAGGTCAGTGGAACAAAGGCCGCATAAGGTATACCCTGTCGTCTGAACGGTGCCGGACCTCGTTCAAGATTCTGTTTTTGTAGGTATTGGAGACGACTACGTTCCTGGAGTATTTCGGCTTTACGCTGTTTGACCTGGTTCTGGTAAGCTTCGTGGTCATCTAGCCTTTTGGCCAGTAGTTTCTCCTTGATTTCATATTCTGTCCTAGCGTAAGCAACCTGCTGACGTTGTTTTGCCATGTCAGTCAGATCTTGGACTGTAACCGCTGAGGTCTTAAGACCCGTAGCCTCCTTATCAGCTAAACATGTCTCCAGCTCTGCTGTCAATTTCTTATATTTTTCATAGGCCCCTGCTTGGGCTAGCATCTGATGCTGCTCTTGTTCTAACTCCAGGTGCTTTTGCCTCACATCAAGTTCCTCGAGTTGCCTTTCAAGTTCATCCTTGCGTTCACGTAAGTGAGCTAAAAGTTGATCGCGCTCAAGCAGCTCGGTTAATTCGTGAGTGAGCTCTTGCTTTTTTTCTAGTAAAAGATCAATTTGGCCGGTTTTGGCCCGATCAGGCTTTAGATATTTCTTGGCCTTGTTCAGTCTTTGTAGAATTTGCTCATATGACCAATCATATTCAGCCAAGCCAACCTTACGGTTAAGCTTGCTATCCAAAGACTGGAGCTGACTTGAATCAAGGTCCGTCTTTTCAATAAAAACTGTGTTGACGAACTCTTCTTCAGAGACCCCAAATAACTCAACAGCTGGCTGGTCCTTATTCTTGAGGTTAACTTCCTTGCCCGAGTCCTCCAAAAACAGTTGAGTCCGATCCTCTGACTTGCGTTGACCAAACCTTCTAATCAACCTATAGCTCAAATCTTGGTGGTCAAAAAAAATACTACCGGCCATAGCCTGTCCTGACCAAGGCTGGTACTTTTTTCGAGTGTTGGTTTCAAGTGAATGACCCGACCTGGAAAAGCCATAGAACATAGCCCTGATAAACTGCTGGATCGTAGTTTTACCAGCCTCATTTTCGCCTAGAATCACTTGAAAACCAGGTTCAAAGTCTAATTTATAGTCTTCCAATCCGCCAAAGGCCTTAATGTCAACTGACTTAATCTTCATAAATATCTAAATCCCGGTCTGCTGCCTGCATAGTAAAGTAATATGCTTGATCAATAACCTCTTTAGCCGTCTTCATGTCCAAGTCACTTAGACCGACCTCTTCTAAAACCCGATTCAATAAATCCGGCCTGGTGGCCAGTTGCTTAGCATATCGGCTAACATCACCTCGGAGGGAATGCTCTGATAATAAAACCTGCTGATCGATCCTTAGCCGAGTCTCATCCTTAATCTCCAAATAGAAAAAGTGCTCTTGAAGTTTCTGATAAAGTAAATCAAAGTTTAGATTTTGACCATAGCTACCTTGGCAAAGCAATTGACATGAATCAAACTTGGCCGGTACATGGCCAAAATCAGCCAGAACCTTCCGACTAATCTCCTCATATATTTGGGTTGAGAAATCCGAATCTAAGGCTGACATATTGAAATTAAGCCGGTAAAACCTGGGTCCATCTAAAGGAACAAAATTAATTTTAGCTTGCTTTGCCTGTCTTAAATCAGCTATTTCAAGCAGGTGAACCCCCTTTTCGCCAAGCTCATCAAAACCTCGACCGGGGCAGCAACCATTGTAGAGACAAAGAACCCCTTGCCTCGAGTAGGCCGGGCCCTCCGGGTTATGAATATGCCCAAGCAGAGCGAGTTGGAAGCCCATCTGGTCTATCCAGCTTAAACTGATTGGATTGTAGTTGCTTTGCCTATTGAGGATATCCCCATGCTCCAAGAGTATGTTATATTCAGCCTTATGTTCATTGAAGTAGGCCTCATCTTTAATCTGCCAAAGGGGCCTATCAGACGACTGACTGGTAAAGGCTTTCCCCCAGAAAGCGAGGTCATAATCAGGAAAAGGCTGACAAATTTTATCCGGCTGTAAAATATAAACATTGTCCAAGCTGTCAAGTTCTTGCCAAAATCCATCCTCATGCCAATAGTCGTGGTTACCAGGATTGATGATAACAGGTAAATTGCCAAGACTGGACAGAGCTTGCTTAACCCGATCGAACAAAGCAACGTCCGGTCTGACCGAGTCGAATAGATCACCTGCAACAGTGATAAAATCTACTTTTTCACGGCTAGCTAAATCCACCATCCCATAAAAGGATCGCTCTGCCTCAGCCTGTATCTGTTTTTGTTTAGCCATGGGCAGAAAGCGATAGGGGCTGCCCAAATGGAAATCGGCTGTGTGCAATATTTTAAGAGCTCTAATTGGCAAAATAAATGTCCCCCTATTGGTTTGCTCTAATAATAGCAGAATTATACATTTTATGTTGCCCAATCCTGCTTAAATTCGTCAGGCAGTTATGTTAAAATAAGTACACTAGATTTCAGAAAAAACGATTTAGTATTTTGTGGAGGAAGTCATGAATAGAAATCAAAAACTAGAAGAATTAGGTATCAATGCGATCCGTGTTTTATCAATTGATGCCATCCAAAAAGCTAACTCTGGCCATCCCGGTATGCCTTTAGGGGCTGCTCCCATGGCCTTTGAATTATGGGCTAACCATATGAAGCATAATCCCAAAAACCCGACCTGGTTAAACAGAGACCGTTTTATTCTCAGTGCAGGCCACGCTTCCATGTTGCTTTACTCCTTGCTCCATCTTTTCGGCTACGGTGTAAGTAAAGAAGATTTAGCCCAGTTTAGGCAGTTCAATAGCAAGACCCCCGGCCATCCGGAATACCTTGATACTCCCGGTGTAGAAATGACAACTGGTCCCTTGGGCCAAGGTCTAGCTACAGCAGTCGGTTTTGCCATGGCAGAAGCTCACCTAGCTGCAAGATTTAATACCAAGGAACATAAGATCATCGACCACTATACCTTTGTCATGACCGGTGACGGTTGTCTCCAAGAGGGCGTTAGCAGTGAGGCTTCCTCTCTGGCAGGCACCCTAAAACTAGGTAAGCTCATTACAATCTATGACCGCAACCAGATTACCATCGAAGGTTCAACCGACCTGGCCTTTACCGAAGATGTTGGAGCCCGTTACAGAGCCTACGGCTGGCAGGTCCTTGAAGTCGCCGATGCAAATGACACAGCTAGCCTGAGCAAGGCCATTGATGAGGCTAAGGCAGAACTGAGCAAACCATCAATGATCATTGTACATTCACAAATCGGTTATGGTTCTCCCCTGGTCGGCTCTGAAAAAACACATGGGTCACCTCTAGGAGCAGAAAACATTCAAAAAACCAAAGAGGCTTTGGGGTGGGATAGCAAGCTCGGAGACTTTGATATTCCTACAGACTTAGCCAACTATATGTCTGAGCTTCAAGCAAAACTAGCTGAATCTGAAGATGCTTGGGATAAGACCTACCAGGCATGGCGGCAAGCAAATCCTGAATTAGCAAAAGAATTTGACCTCTGCTTTAAGCCTGACCTAAAAGCTATCGAAAACGACCAAGATCTCTGGAAATCTGGTGGTACGATGGCTACCAGAAAGACCTCCGGTATCGTCCTCAACAAGTTAGCCAAACACTTACCGGGACTGATCGGCGGATCTGCTGACCTGGCTCCGTCAAATAATACCCACATGGCTGACTTTAAGAGTTTTTCAGCCGAAGACTACAGCGGCCGTAATCTCCACTATGGGATTCGCGAATTTGCTATGGCTTGCATCGTCAATGGTATGGTCCTCCATGGTGGTCTCCAAGCCTTTGGAGCAACCTTCTTCGTCTTTGCTGACTACATGAAGCCGGCTCTCCGCCTCGCTGCCTTGATGAATGTCCCCTCCCTCTTTATTTTGACCCACGATAGCATCGGGGTTGGCGAAGATGGCCCCACCCACCAGCCTATTGAACAACTGGCTATGCTCAGGGCAACCCCCAATACCTATGTCTTTAGGCCATGCGATTATACAGAAACTGCAGCAGCTTACCTCTTTAACCTTAAAGAAGCTAAGCCAACCATCCTGGCCTTAACCCGCCAGAACTTGCCTGATTATGAGCAATCATCAAAAGAAGCAAGCAAGGGTGGCTATATCTTCCAAGATTCAGACCATGAACCTGAGCTAATCATCATGGCTAGCGGCTCTGAAGTAGAACCTGCTTTAGCTGCTCAAAAAGAACTAACAAAGGCAGGTCATCAAGTACGTCTGGTATCTGTTCCATCACTTGATGTCTTCCTAGATCAGGATCCTGCTTATATTGAAAAAGTCTTGCCCAGTAAGGTCGAAAAACGGATTGCTATCGAAGCCGGGTCCACCATGCCTTGGTACCGCCTAGTCGGCAGCAAAGGCAAAGTCATCGGACTTGACCACTTCGGGGCATCAGGTCCGGCACCTATCTTATTTAAAGAATTTGGTATAAACCAAGAAGCCGTCTTGGATGCCGCCAAAGACCTCTTGGACTAAAATGATCTATCCTTACTAAGAGATAAGCCGTGCCACTTCCTATAAGCTGGCACGGCTTTTTATTTGGAAAAAGCTTGCTAAAAATATAAAATGGGTGGGAGTATAAATCCTCAAAAAAATAGATTTTTAAAGGGGAAGACTATGCAAAAGGCAAACAAATGGACGACAGACAGCACTATTCAAGATGTTTTACAGCTGTCTCTTATACACATCTGACGCTGCCGACGATTCGCCACCGGT
>CAMYEY010000032.1 GCA_947254895.1 uncultured Clostridia bacterium | reverse complement strand
TCTCGCTCTAACTCAGCCAAAGCTCTCTGTACAGTGTTCGGGTTTACTTCATACAAGAGGGCTAAATTTCTTACACTGTCAATTTTTTCTCCTGGCTGCCATTCTCCTGTAGCGATTTTCCTACGAAACTCATTGAGTAGTTGTAAGTACAGAGGCTGTTCGTTGTTAAATTCGTAAGTCACCGTCCTTTATCCTCCTGTTCTCTTTGATTTTTGTCGGTATATCAGATACAAATGGGAGCTCTTCTCCTCGTGTATCACTGTATTACTGACTTAATACAGTATAAAAGTGCTAAATAATTTTGTCAATCGGTTTTGGGTAAAGAATAATTGGTGGTAAGGTTAATAGGTAAAGGCAAAGAACAATAGGATAAGGTCAAGCTTTCGGGTTAAAAATAAAACTTGACATTTGTTTGAGGGTAACTTAAGATTTGACACATCACAATTGAATAGATAAACCTTTGAGAAAGAAGAGTAAGTTTACTTAGACTTTGGACAGAGAATCCCGCGGAGCTGAGAGCGGGGTAGAGAGGGTAGACTGAATGGGCTTTTGAGGGCGGAGAGAACGACCAGAGTGGAAGACCGGTCTAGTAATATCCGACGGATGACCTGCACGTTATAGTGGGGAAGGTATGATAGTACCAAAAAGTGCATTAAGCAGAGCTTGATGAAATTGGGTGGCACCGCAGAAGCAATGACTTTTGTCCCAGTAAGAGGACAGGGGTCTTTTTTTATGTCAAAGGAGACTTGCTTGAAAACAAGTAAAGACTTGGGTATCGAAAAAGCCGCCGTCCTGCCAATCAAAGCTTTTGGAGGAAAAGAAAATGACCAAGGAAAACAGAATGTCAAAAACCGCTAACCTGACCCTTATCTTAGTCTTGCTGTTGGCCCTTGCTTGCAGCATGCTCGCAGCCTGTGGCGGCCAGGGAAAAGGCCAAGCTACAGACAAGGAAACAGCGACTGATACACCAGCCGGGCAAAAAGAAGACAAGCAGCAAACAACCAGCCAAACTGACCTGGTTGAAGGTAACTTTACCATAGGGATCTCCCAATTTGCCCAGCACGGTTCACTCGATAACTGCCGAGAAGGTTTTCTTTCAGGCCTAGCCGAATCGGGCTTTGTGGAAGGTAAAAATCTGACAGTTGACTATCAAAATGCAGGAGCAGAGATGGCCATCGCTTCTCAGATTGCTGAAAACTTTGTCAGTAAAAAATATGACTTAATCATGGCTGTTGCTACACCCTCTGCTATGCATGCTTTTAATGCTGCTATGGGTTCAGGCATTCCTGTTGTCTATACGGCTGTTACAGACCCGGTCAAGGCTGACCTGGCCAAAGAGGATGGCAGTTCAGCTGGTGACATTACGGGTACCAGTGACATCTTGCCGGTAGAGGCCCAGCTCAAGATGATCCGAGAAATGATGCCGGAAGCTAAAAAAATCGGTATCCTCTACACAACGAGCGAGGCCAATTCAGAATCGAGCATAGCGATTTATGAAGATCTGGCTCCTAAGTATGGTTTTGAGCTGGTCACAAGTGGTATCGCTAATTCTTCAGATATCCCCTTGGCAGTCGATAATATTTTGAAAAAGGTCGATTGTCTTTCCAACCTGACCGATAATACAGTGGTCAACTCCTTGCCCACCATTCTTGATAAGGCTTTCTCAGCCAATATTCCCGTTTTCGGATCGGAAATTGAACAGGTGGCCCTTGGCTGCCTGGCTTCTGAGGGACTGGATTATATTGAACTTGGTAGGCAAACCGGTGTCATGGCTGCTAAAATCTTAAAGGGCGAAACTACTGCAGCTGAGATGAAGTTTGAAACTTTCCAGGGTGAATCCCTCCTCTGCCTGAACTTAGAGGCCGCCCAAAAGTTGGGCGTTGAAATTCCAGATGCCATGCTCGAGCGTGCCACTACTAAATTCGAGAAGATTGAAGCTGCACGTTAGTTCTTTTAGAAGCAGATAGGGGAATAGACAAAAAATGATTGATATCTTGATAGGCGTTTTAGAACAAGGCCTGATCTACGGGATCATGACCCTGGGCCTTTATATCACTTACGTGATCTTAAACTTTCCTGACTTAACTGTAGATGGTAGTTTTCCGCTGGGATCTGCTATCTGTGCAGCCATGATCAGCCAGGGTTACCACCCGGTCCTTGCTCTCCTGCTGGCTTTCATCGTCGGTGGTATTGCAGGGGCCTTAACTGGTGTTATCCATGTTAAGTTTGGTATCAGGGACCTGATTTCCGGGATCATTATGATGACGGGACTTTATACGGTAAACCTCTACATAGCCGGCCAGTCTAACCTATCCATTTTTCAGGCTCAGTCCATTTTTAATAATGACCTGATCTCTTCCTTGCCGGATAGCCTTCAAAATTTGGCGGTCCTCCTGGTAACGATACCGATTGTCTTTTTGTGTAAGCTTTGCCTCAACCAGTATCTCAAGAGTAAGTCCGGCTTACTTTTGAGGTCGACCGGGAGCAATGCTAACCTGGTTAAAACAATGGCCAGGGATCCCGGAAATATGAAAATTCTGGGCTTGGCCATAGCTAATGCCTTGGTTGCCCTGAGTGGGGCGGTTTTGGCCCAACAGCAAAGGTTTTTTGATGCCTCTCAAGGTACCGGTACCATGGTAATCGGCCTGGCCTCTGTGATTATTGGCCTTAAGATTTTCGAAAAGGCACATTTTATTTCCGGCCCAAGTAAAACTGTCTTAGGGTCAATTGTCTATAAGGCGATCGTAGCGATAGCCATTGCCATGGGTCTGACAGCTAACAGCCTTAAGTTGATTACAGCCCTCTTATTGCTCGTTATTCTGGTCCTTGGCCAAAAGAAGGCAGGCGGTAAAGTCAAAAATATTCAGACTGGAGAAGGGGTAAAGAATGCTTGAGTTATTGAATATCAGTAAATGTTATAATCCGGGCACAGTTAACGAAAATACCATTTTTAAGGATTTTAGCCTGAAGCTTGACCGGGGAAACTTTCTGGCCATTATCGGTAGCAACGGGTCTGGTAAAAGCTCCCTCCTTAACTTAGTCTGCGGGAATATCTTAGCTGATTCCGGCCAGGTTATCTTGGATGGAAAAGATGTCAGTCGTCTGCCTGAACACAAACGGTATGTCAAATTAGGACGGGTCTTCCAAGACCCCAGTGCTGGTACTTGTCCCGACATGACCCTGCTGGAAAACATGGCTTTGGCCGATAATAAAAATAGACCCTGGAATCTCACCCGGGCGGTCGACCACAAGAGACTGGATTATTACAGAGAAAAGCTCAAGTTGATAGGCTTGGGCCTTGAAAATAAATTAAACGAAGTTGTCGGCTCTTTTTCCGGTGGAGAAAGGCAGGCGGTGGCCCTTCTCATGGCTACCATGACCCCGATCGATTATCTGATCCTTGATGAGCATACAGCGGCCCTGGATCCCAAGGCGGCTGAGCTGATCATGCAATTGACGGAAAACCTAGTTGAAGAGCAGGCCATGACTGTCCTCATGGTAACCCACAATTTGAAGCATGCTCTGACCTACGGTAACCGCTTGATTATGCTCCACCAGGGCAAAATTATCATGGACCTGGAGGGACGCGCTAAAGATGAGCTGGACCTGGATGACCTACTAGGAAAGTTTTTCGAAATCTCCATTGAGGTGGGAAACTCGATTTAAAACCTGGCCCGGATCCTTGTTGAGTAGCTGAAAGCTTAACTGTTTAGGACTTGAACAACTTTCGATTGGCAAAAGCAATCGTTATCAGGCCTATCTTATGCATCAACCGACTTCCTGATTGGCAAATGACAGCATCAATCGGCCCACTTGAGGCCCCCTCGACCATCATCTGGACCTGGGGGTCTTCTTTATTGCGGCCGGGGAACATACGGTAGATGACTTGAATAACCAGCCAGCGGATAAAACGAGCAAAGCGGGAGTGGGCTGCCATGTCATTCAGAGAGGATGAGAGGTTAAAGTCTCCCACCCCTTGGCTGGAAAAGTTGCTTAGGGGCTTTGCATAAAGTTTTTCAAAGGTCTCCCGGCTAATCTCTAAGTGGGAGCCCTGGCTTAGGGGTTTAAAAAATTCGGCCAGGTAGGACCGGTCATCCCGGTCGTAACAAGGGGCTTCGAGGAGGAATTCTTGCCTAAGCTGAATATCCTGTTCAGCAGAAGACGAGGCAACTTCAATTTGATAGAGACCGCCGCTTAGCTGCCAGCGGTTTTCTTCTGCGTTAAAGACGGAAAAGCTCTTGTTATCTAAGTCGATAGTGAGCTGGGTCTTTTCACCTGCCTTTAATCGGACTTTGGCAAAGCCTCTCAGCTCTCTACGGGCCCTTATAAAGTTAGACTTGGGATTTCTGACGTAGACTTGGACAATTTCTTGTCCCTCCCTTTCTCCGGTGTTTGTAACAGTCAGACTGACTTTGAGGGCTGGACTTTCTGACAGGTTTATCTCCGACCGATCGGCCGGGTCGACTATAGTATGACCCAGCTGTGGGTACTCTATCTTCAAGTCCGAATAACTAAAAGTAGTATAGGAAAGACCAAAGCCAAAGGGAAAGAGGGGGGCAAGACCATAGCTATCAAAATACCGGTAGCCGATAAAGAGACTTTCCCTGTACTCCAGGTCTTTACTGGTTCTATCAAAATAGGCGGTGCTTGCTATATCTTCCAGGGCCTTAGGCCAACTTTCAGCCAGCTTGCCCGAGGGATTGACACGTCCTGTCATCAAGTCGATAGCTGCTTCACCTGCTGCTTGGCCTGCCAAGTACATCTGGAGGATGGCCTTGAGTCTTGGAACTTGAGGAATTTCATAAGCGGATCCTGAATAAGATATAAAGATCACCTGGTCGGTCACGTTGAGGATTTTATTTAAGAGTTGCTCCTGGTTGGCGGCAAGTTTGAGATTTTTCCGGTCAAAACCTTCGCCTTCAATGATCTCTGTCAAACCACCGAAAAAGAGGACTTTACTCTTAGCAGACTTGTCTTTAAGCTCAGCTGCTCTTTGGCAAAGAGCCAGGGCCTCGTTTTCCAGGTCAGGGTCTACTTTCTCACTATCTGTCCTATAGCCGGCAGCATATTTCAAAGAAAAACCGGCCGTCTTTAAGGCTTCAAGAGCATTTTGACCTGTCCGGCAATTGACATGGCTTGAGCCTCCGCCTTGAAAACGTGTTTCTTCGGCCAGTTTACCGATAACCAAGATACCCTGCTGGTCTTCCTTTGATAAGGGAAGGATTTGTCCCTCGTTTTTTAAGAGGACGGCTGCTTCGCCGGCTAGCCTTCTAGCCAGGTCATGGTGGTTTACTACTTTGTCTTGTGCTTTATCCGGCCCGGTAGAAGCAGTTTGCCGGTGACTATACTTTTGAACCAACTTTAAGATGTTATCAACTGCCCGGTCAAGGTCGCTCTCCTTGATCTTCCCCTGGAGGATGGCTTCCTTTAGGTCTTTGCCGTGGATGCCAAGGCTGTCGGGCATTTCTAAATCTAAGCCGGCAGCGATAGAAGCGGGTAGGTCGATTGTGGCAGACCAGTCGGATATAACGGCTCCCTCATAGCCCCATTCTTTACGTAGAATATCTGTAAGTAGCCAAGGGGAGGCTCCGGTATACTGGCCGTTTAGCCTGTTGTAGGAGTTCATAATAGTGGCCGGTTTAGTTTTTTTTATAACGATTTCAAAGGCCCGCAGGTAAATTTCCCGGAGGGCCCGCAGGTCGATTTGGCTATTGGCCGTTTGCCTGTTACTTTCTTGGTTATTACCGGCAAAGTGTTTGAGTGAAGTACCGACTCCCGTAGATTCAAGGGCTTCTACATAGCTGGTGGCCAGGCTGCCGGAGAGGTAGGGGTCTTCCGAAAAATACTCAAAGTTTCTGCCACATAGGGGTGTCCTTTTCATATTGATACCCGGACCGAGCAGGATAGATATATTCTGGTCCCTGGCCTCTTGACCTAAGGCCTTGGCCATAGTGGCTACCAGTTCCTTATCCCAACTGCAAGCTAAGCAGGAGGCAGTAGGAAAACAGGTAGCCTCTTGCGATAGATTGTATTTATTACCGTCAATTTCTTTTCTAACTCCGTGCGGCCCATCTGATAGGAGGATGGATTCGATTTTGCCACCCAGGGAGGAGGTTCTCCACATACCGTCACCTGTGACCAGGCGGATTTTTTCATCTAGGCTAAGACTTGAAGCGTTGGGATAAGTTGCCATGGCAGACGCCCTCCTCTTTTAGTATTTTAACATAAGTTTATCGGCCCTAGCCTTAATAAAAGAAGTCCCCCAGCCAGGAAAAGGCTGGGGGACTGTTCCGTAAAGTCATTATCAGAATTTATCAGGAGACCTAGCGCTTAACTCTGGCAGACCCACCGGACATGAGAGCTTCAACCTCGCTCTTTCTGGCCATGGAGGTATCGCCTGGAGTTGTCATAGCCAGGGCACCATGGGCTGCACCATAGTCTACGGCCTTTTGGGGATCACCGGATTCCATGAGTCCATAGATGAGACCGGATGCAAAGCTATCTCCACCGCCGACCCGGTCGAGGATCTCCAGCCCCTTATATTCGCGGGACCTGTAGATCTTCCCGTTGACGTATAGGTTGGCAGACCAATCATTGATTGTAGCGGTCTTCACCTCTCTTAAGGTATTGCCTGCTGCCTTCCAGTTGGGGTAGGTCTTGACGGCCTCATTGAGCATGGCCTTGTAGCCTTCGATGTTGAGGTCACCTAAGTCGTGAGCATTACCCGGAACCTCAAAACCAAGGCAGGCTGTGTAGTCTTCCTCGTTTCCAATCATGACATCAACATATTTGGCGATCTCCCGGTTGACCTCTTGGCACTTTGCTTGTCCTCCGATAGCGTCCCAGAGGGAGGGGCGGTAGTTGAGGTCGTAGCTAACGATAGTGCCGTATTCCTTAGCCTTTTTGACGGCTTCAATTGTGATCTCAGCAGCACTTTCAGATAAGGCGGCAAAGATCCCACCGGTATGGAACCAACGAGAGCCAAGTTCGCCAAAAATATAATCCCAGTCAATTTCACCCGGTTTGAGCTGGCTAGCTGCCGTATTAGCCCGGTCAGAAATACCAAGGGCTCCTCGGACTCCGTGACCTCTTTCTGTGAAGTTGAGACCGTTTCGGGTGGCCCGGCCGATTCCATCAAAGTCACGCCATAAAATAAAGCGAGAATCGACCTTGCCGGCGTCAATCAGCTCTTCTAAGAGGTAGCCGACATCGTTTTTAGCAAGGGCAGTGATGATGCCGGTCCTGAGACCGAAACACTTGGCTAAGCCGCGGGCTACATTGTATTCCCCACCACCTTCGGAGGCTGCAAATAAACGTGCGGTCCTGGTTCTACCTTCACCCGGATCAAGCCGAAGCATCACTTCTCCCATAGAGATTTCATCAAAATAACAATCTTTTCTGTCTTTTAAGCCTAAATCCATTTTGCACTCCTTTGTATTTTATGAATTAACCACGAACCCTATGGAAAATATCTTTGGCCTCTTTACAAAGCTTGGTAATTTCGTCAAATTTTCCTTCTTTAACGAGCTTAGAGCTACAAATCCAAGATCCTCCGACTGCTAGGATTTTATCAAATTCCAGAAATTCAGCCAGGTTATCCGCGTTTACACCACCGGTTGGCATAAAGCGAATATTGGTGAAGGGGGCTGCCAAAGACTTCATTGTCTTTAGGCCACCAAAGTTGCCGGCCGGGAAGAATTTAACGATATCTAAACCCTCGTTTAAAATTTGCATGATTTCGGTTGGGGTGACGGCTCCGGGGAAGATAGGCAACTCCAATTCCCTGCATCTTTCGACTAGTTTGGGGTCAAAACCAGGGGAGACGATGAACCTGGCCCCCGCTTGGTAAGCCCGGTCAAGCTGGCCTAGGGTTAAGACCGTTCCTGCTCCTACCAGCATTTCGGGAACCTGGTCTGCGATGAGCCTAATAGATTCCTCGGCAGCCTCAGTTCTAAAGGTTACCTCAGCAACATTGATACCACCGGCCAGTAATGCTTTGGCGAGAGGCACAGCATCGCTGGATTTTTCTAAAACAACTACCGGGATTATTCCGCACCGTTCAAAAGTTTGTAAGATTGACATAAACCCTCCAGAAAATAAGTTTTCAAAATATTTTTAACGACAAGAGTGGGTCAAATTTAGTATAGCCCAGGCGTGGATGAAAATCAAAGAAAACAGAACCGGGTATCGTAATGCGATACAAAACTGAGAGGAATTGTGCACTTGTCCCTAAAAAATCTTTTCTTGTTGTGCAAATTGCTGTCTGGATGCTGGGGATAATTGGAAGTTTCCTTGAAATCAGATGGGGGTTAAATTATAATGATTTCAACTGAAATTTTATTTCATTATGTGAAACGAGACTTGAAAATATATACGAGCAAGGTCAATGCTTAGGGCATTTGTTCGGAAGTATAGATGGAGGAGAGGCTAGTATGACCTATATTAACGACGATTTTTTAATCAAGAGTCCGGTCGGTCAAAAACTTTATTTTGACTACGCCAAGGATATGCCGATTTATGATTATCACTGCCACCTCAGTCCTCAGGAGATTTTTGAGGATAGAAAGTATGCTAACCTGACCGATATTTGGTTGGGGGGTGACCACTATAAGTGGCGGGCTATGCGGATCAATGGGGTGGGGGAAGACTATATCCTGGGTCACGCTGATCCCTATGAGAAATTTTTAGAATTTGCCAAAACTATGCCTCGGCTGGTGGGTAACCCCCTTTACCAGTGGTCCCATCTAGAGCTTAAGAGGTATTTTGGTATTGATAAAATCCTTAATGAACAGTCTGCTCCGGAAATTTGGGCAGAAGCCAATGAAAGGCTCAAGAATATTTCCACCCGGTCTTTGATCCAACAGGCTAAGGTTACCCATATTGGAACAACGGACGACCCGACTGACAGCCTGGAATTTCATGCCAAGATTGCTTCTGACGAGAGCTTTTCTACTAAGGTGTTCCCCAGCTTTAGGCCTGACCCTGCTTTCAAGATTGAAAAGCCGGACTTCTTGCATTGGCTTCATAAGCTGGAGAATGCGGTCGGGCACAAGATCGTCACTATAGATCAATTTAGAAGGGCTTTGATTGACCGGGTTGGTTACTTCCATGCTAAAGGTTGCCGACTGGCTGATCACGGCTTTGAGGCTTTCGATTTTATTCCAACGGGGGAAAGAAAAGCAGGAAAGATTTTCAGCAGAAAGTTGGAGAATAGGAAAATTTCTCGGAAAAAGGCTGTTCGCTTTAGGTCTTATATTATTAGCATCTTGGCCCAGGAATATGCCAGAAGGGGTTGGACCATGCAGATGCACATTGGTGCCCTCCGTAATACGAATAGCAGGATGCACCGCCTTTACGGGGCCGATATAGGCTTCGATTCTATGGGTGATTCTAACTGTGCTAGCGCCCTCAATGCTTACCTGGATTCGTTAGATCGGGACGACCTTTTGCCCAAAACGATCGTCTACAATCTCAACTCTAAGGACAATGATGTCTTTGCTTCCCTGATGGGCAATTTCCCCAAGTCCGGTGTCCCGGCAAGGGTAGCTTTTGGTACATCCTGGTGGTTTTATGACCAAAAGGACGGCATAGAAAAACAACTGACCTCTTTCGCCAACCTTGGAGTTTTAGGTCGTTTTGTCGGTATGGTGACAGATTCGCGCAGTTTCTTATCCTATGCCCGCCACGAATATTTCCGGAGGGTCTTGTGTAATCTCTTAGGTAGCTGGGTTGAGTCAAATCTGATACCGGAAGACTATGATCTCTTAGGCAAGCTGGTCCAAGACCTGTGCTATAACAACGCGGTAGAATATTTTAATATGTAGTGCATTAAAACAAGGCTGAAAGCAAGTAAGCGGATGGGAGAAGATGATGGAACTCAAACTGGACAATGTTAAAGAAATTAGCAGGTTGATGGATCATGCTCCTCAGTATGACATCGCCAAGCTGACAGAAACCACCAAAAAGGATCCCAAGTGGGTAGCTTTTGGAACGGGCAATATCTTCCGGGCCTATCTAGCCAGGATTGGTCAGGATTTAATCCATGCAGGTGAATTTGACCGGGGGATTGTGGTTGTTGAGAGCCGCAGCCATACGGCGGTAGATACTGTTTATACACCCAATGATAACCTGGCGATTTCAGTTACCCTCAAGGTTAGCGGTGACTTTGAATCAACCCTCATAGGGAATATTTCAGAAGTCGTCTTTCTCCACCAAGAACTGGACCGGGTAAAAGAGATTTTCAGAAACCCGGGCTTGCAGATCGTGAGCTATACCATTACTGAAAAAGGCTATGATATTTATAACCATGAGGGCAATTTATCAGACCAGGTTGAGAAAGACTTGCAGCATGATCCCCTAGACTCCAACCATCTCATGGTGGCATCGGTTGGCCTGCTCCACGAACGTTTTAGGCAAGACCTACCTGTAACCATGCTGAGCATTGATAACCTGGCTAAAAACGGCGATGTCCTGAAAAAGGCTATTCTGACCATAGCTCAGAAATATGTTGAGAAAGGTCGTTTTGATCAAGCCTTCCTCGACTATCTCCAGGATGAAAAGAAGGTGACCTTTCCCTGGTCCATGATCGATAAAATTACACCGGGACCGGATGAAAAGGTGGCCAAGTATCTGGAAGATAAGGGCCTGGAGGACTTGGGTCCTTATTCCCGAAAAAAAGGAGCTCCACTGGCTAAATACGTCAACAGTGAAGAAGCAGAATACCTGGCCATTGAGGACAGGTTTGCCAATGGACGGCCGGACTTTTCTAAAGCAGGCGTTTACCTGGTTGACAGGGAAACTGTGGATAAGATTGAAACCATGAAGGTGACGGCCTGCCTCAACCCCCTTCACACAACCCTGGCGGTCTATGGCTGTCTCTTAGGCTACGACAGGATCTATGAAGAGATGAAGGATCCAGACCTGGTCAGTTTGATTACACGACTGGCCTATGATGAGGCCCTGCCCGTGGTCGAAGATCCGGGAGTTATCGATCCGAAAGACTTTGTTCAAGAAGTTATCCATGTCCGTTTCCCCAATCCTTTCATGCCGGACTCACCCCAGAGGATTGCAACCGACACCTCCCTTAAAATTCCGGTCCGCTTTGGTAAAACCCTTTCGACCTATGTGGCTGAAGGGAAAGCATTGGCAGACTTGACCTATATCCCCTTAGCTTTAGCAGGTTGGCTCCGTTATCTCTTGGGGATAAACGATGAGGGCAAAGCTTTTGACCTTAGTCCCGACCCCAATCTCGAAAAGTTACAGGCGGACCTGGCTGGGATTAAGCTCGGTCAATTTAAGGTGACTGTTGGCCTGAAAGAACTTTTGAGCAATGCGAAATTTTTCGGCATCGACCTGGTCAAAATTGGCCTGGCTGATAAGGTTATTGCCTACCTCGAAGAACTTTGCCAAGGTCCCGGTGCAGTCAGAAAAACACTGGAAAAATACAGAAAATAAACCATTGAGACAAGGAGAGCGCTATGAAATTCACTTTCAGATGGTATGGCAACAATGACCCCATCCCCCTTCAGTACATCAAACAGATACCCGGCTGTTCGGGGATCATGGGCATGCACGACGAATTTGCTGCCGGAGAGGTTTGGGACAAGGATTTTTTCCAGGGCATGGTCGACAGGGTCCATGCTGCAGGCCTTGATTATGAGATCATTGAATCCATCAATGTCCATGAGGATATCAAGATGGGCCTACCCAGCCGGGATAAGTACATTGAAAATTATAAGCAGTCCCTACGGAATGTTGCAGCTTGCGGTGTGAAGGTTGTAGTTTACAACTTTATGCCGGTTTTCGACTGGCTCAAAACAGACCTGGCTTATCAATTGGCTGATGGTTCCACCACCTTGGCCTATGATGAAAAAGACATAGCCGGCAAGACCCCGGAGGATATTGTAAACAAGATCTTGTCGGGAGCCGGTGACCTGACCCTGCCGGGCTGGGAACCTGAGCGCTTGGCAGAGCTTAAGACTGTTTTAAAGCAGTATGAGTCAATTGATGAAGATCAACTTTTTGTCAATTATAAGTACTTCCTGGAGGGGATTATCCCGACCTGTGAAGAAGTTGGCATCAAGATGGCCGTCCATCCGGATGACCCGGCCTGGCCTCTCTTTGGTATTCCGCGGATTACGCACACTAAAGAACAGTTAGAGAGGATCGTCGGCCTGGTTGATTCTCCTTCAAATACCCTCTGTATTTGTACCGGATCTCTAGGCTCAGACCCTGATAACGATGTTGTTGGAACTATCCGCGATTTCTCCAGCCGGGGTAAGGTTGGGGCCATGCACGTCCGTAACATCAAGTTTGAGGGCGAACGCAAGTTCTACGAAGCTGCCCACTATACTGAAGCGGGCTCCCTGGATATGTACGAGATAATGAAAGCTTTGGTCGACACCGGCTTTGATGGCTATATCCGGCCGGACCATGGCAGGATGATTTGGGGCGAGACCGGCAGGGCAGGTTATGGCCTCTATGACAGGGCTCTTGGCCTGGTCTACCTTAACGGTTTAAGAGAGGCAATCGAAAAGTCCACCAAGTAAACGGATAAAGTATGATTGATGGGGTCTGGAAATTTACCTTGGTGCCTGGCCCGGACCCTATTTGTTTTGTTGCACCCCCGGTTGCCGGACTTCCGGTTAGTGGTGAGTTAAAGTAATTTTAGAGAAAAGAAGTTCATTTTACATGAGTAGTGTCCAATCTATTGACCGGATGTTTAGAATCTTGGAAGTCATATCAGATTCCAAAAATGGGGTTGGTATTTCAGAATTAAGTGAGCAGACCGGTTTGCATAAGAGTACAGTCCACCGGTTGACGATGGCCCTGCTGGAAAATGGCTATGTCGAACAACTACCGTCTGCCAAATATAAGCTCAGCTATAAGCTCTACGAGATGGGGTCTAAGCTGTTTGCGGATGTCAGCATCTTTGATGCAGCTCGAAAGACTATATCTGACTTGGCCAAAAAGCTGGGGGAAGTCATCCATTTAGCTGTTCGCAACAACAATGACATCATTTATATAGACAAAGAAAATCCAGGATCCAATTCGGCCATCATGGGGTCTAATATAGGAAGCTCTGCCCCTATGTATTGTACGGCTATGGGGAAGGCTATGCTCTTTGATGCCAATGATTATGAGCTTCGAGCGATTTGGAACAATTCTGAGACTGTTAAAAGAACCGAAAAAACCCACACCTCTTTTACACACTTTGCTCAGGACATCAGGGCTAGCAAGGCCAACGGCTATGCCCTCGATGACGAAGAAAACGAGCTTGGCATCCGTTGCATCGCTGTTCCTATCTATGATTCTAAAAATAGAATCTGTGCGGCAGTTAGCCTGTCCGGTCCCACTACCCGGATCTTAACCTCTAATTTAGATAAGTATGCAGTCCCAATCATGGAGGCTGCCCGGGAAATTTCACTAAGGATGGGGCATATCGAGCGGCCAAATTAACGGGGCTAGTTAATTTTGCTAAGATAGTCCTATGAAAAATCAGTTTGATAAAGAGACTATAATTTGCCTGCTTATTCTTCTTATTGCCGTTTTATTTGGCGTTTTCCTGGATGAAGCCGAAGTTAAT
>CAMYEY010000031.1 GCA_947254895.1 uncultured Clostridia bacterium | reverse complement strand
TCGGCTTCAGAACTTGCCCGCCCTAAAAGCCTCAGCCTGGTTGAGTTTCCTGATGATAGCGAGGAGGGCGTGAAATCTCCAATCTGTATTAGCGAGGTCCCCTTCCAAGGTAAACGGCCTGTACAAAAGATAAAAGGAAGTTTTCAAGATTTGATTGCAAGGGCAGCAGAAAAGCCCTGCCAAGACTATATTTACCTGGAACTGACAGATAAGTTTACAGTTGATGATTTAGCTGGTCGCTTCCGACGTTTTTATCCTAATTTGCTAGAAATTCAAATGCCGAACCTTTTAGCAGGGACTTCAACTGATAGGGCGGAGTTTATCAGTCGCCCGGACAAGCTGGGGACCGATGAGTTGTTTGAGCTTTTTTATAAGGCTGAAACCGGCGAGAATATGGGAGATGAAGAAACCAGTCTTATTAAGGCCTTGGCTTCGGGAAACGATCAGGAGCTCTTAGCTAGGGACGCGACAGTTTGTGGTTTGGAAGATAGTGGTGGAGGTGGGGTGAGGTGAAACCTCTGGAACTGACAATTTCAGCCTTTGGTCCTTTTGCAGATCGGGTTAGGATCGATTTTCGCCCCCTACAAAAGCAACTTTTTCTGATTACAGGCGATACCGGGTCGGGTAAGACAACCATTTTTGATGCCTTTATTTATGCTCTTTATGGCATTACCAGCCAAAAAGACCGGCCGGCCGGCCAGATGCGGTCTGATTTTGCCAAGGCAGAGACAGAAACCTATGTTGAATTAGACTTTCAAGCTAAGGGGCAAAATTATAGGATTCGGCGGAGACCTGCTTATAGCAGGCCGAGTTTGAGAGGGGATGGGAATACCCAAGTCGCCAGCCAGGTTGAGTTGCGACTGCCGGATGGAACTTTCTTAAACAGACAAGAAGAGGTTAACCGTAAAGTTAAGGAACTCATAGGATTGGATGGGGGACAATTTAAACAAACTAGCCTCCTGCCCCAGGGTGACTTTAAGCAGTTACTGGCAGCAGATGCTGATTCTCGGGAAAAAGTTTTTCGACGGATTTTTAACACAGACTTTATTGTAGCTTTCCAGCAAAACTTAAATCAGGCCAGTAAGGCTAAGAAATCTGACCTGGAGGCACTGGAGGTTGAACTTAAGCAAATCTTAACTTATATCTTTTGGTCGGACCAGCTGGAGGCTACAGATTGCCGTGAGATTTTAAGCCACATCATAGGAGGGGAAATGTCCTTGTTAAACTCGGGCTTGACGGCTTTTAGCCAGTATTGCCAGGAGTTACAGACACTGGGTCAGGGTTTTAAAAACAGGCAGCAGAAGCTTGAAGGTCAGCGAGATGAGGCCAGGTTGGAATATGACCAAGCTAAGGTGATATCAGAAGCTTTTTTTCAATTAGAGGAAAAAGAGGCAGACTTGGGTCGACTGGCTCAAAAAGAAGCAGATTTTATACAGCGGGCGACCAGGCTTGAACTTAAAAAATATGTTTTGCTGAACATCGCTGGCCATTACAAGGAGTGGCAGACTCTAAAGGATGAACTTGGGCTTGAGGGGGCTCGGGCAGAAAACCTATCCGTCTCAGCCCGAGAACTGGAAAAAGAACTTGGCCAACTCAAGACCGACTTGGTCGGGGCTAAGGCCTGTGAGCCAGACCTGGACCGAGAGCAGATAGCTCTAGCAAAGCTTGAAGCTGACTTTCGTTCTTATCGAGAGATTGTGGCTCGGGAAAAGGCTGCAGCTGAGGCGACCCGTGCGAAGGATAAGGCAGCACAGGATCTAGCAAAGCTAAGAGATCGCTTAAAACTCATTGTAGACCGGGAAGATGAACTGGCAGGACTAGTCCAAGAAGCCCAGTCTACGGCGGTCAGTCAGGCAGAGCTAGGTCAGAGGCTAGCGGCCATCAAACAGGATATGGGGGCTAGGGAAAAAATCTGTGAAGCTTGGCGTCAGGGCCGGGAGGACCAGGATAGACTGGCTGAAATTAAAGAAAAAATAAGGACAACCGTGCTCGAAGTAGAAGATTTAAAGCAAGATCTGCGTGCTGGTGAGCGGGCAGAAGCGGCAGCTCTTTTGGCTCGAGATTTGGCACCGGGCCAACCTTGCCCGGTTTGCGGCCAGACTCACCACCTGAAAAAGGCAGAACTGCCTGGCTATTCTGCAGAAAAGCTGGCCAGTCTAAAAGACAGCTTAAATGAAAAAATGACCTGTTTAAGCGAGCTTACCACAGATCAGGCAAGACTGGATGAGAGGCTCAGTCAGGCAAATAACAGTATTACCGATTATCTCAAAAGTCAGACAAAGATGCCAAGTCAAGCCTTGGAGAAGGCTTTGGATAAGGAGAATCAGACTTTTAATTTCAATGATCTACCGGCTTTTCAGGCTTTCCAGGCAGCTACAGATGAACTTTTTGAGACGAGCCGAAAGCTGAAAGCAGAGCTGGAAGAACAAGAAGGTAAGCTACAGGGGCAGGCAGACCTCACAAAAAGCGTAGAAGAAATTCGCCGGTCAAAAGAGAAAATTGAGAACCACTTAGTTGGGGCAGAGGAGGCGTATGAGAACAGCCTGATAGCCGAAAACTCCTTGGTGGCTAGTTTGAAACAAGCAAGGCAGGACCTTTCTTTTCAAGACTACGAGGACGCTCAAGCTGATTATGAGAGTCGTCAAAAGGCATATGTGGAAGCCAGAGCGAGACTCAAAGACCTGGAAGAAAAGGTTAAAGCACTTGAGATTAAACAAGGTAAGTTAGAAAGTCGCTTGGATCAGGTCAAAGAAAATATAGCAGACCATGAAAGACGGGCTAGCCAACTCGCTGACCAAATTGCAACTGCAGCAGAGGTTAAGGATTTAGATGTGACCAATTTAGACAGCTATATCTCTGATCCGGCTGACCTGGACCGGGAAGAAAGAGAAATTAAGGCTTTTTTAGAAAAAATAGGTCAAGTTAGGCTAGAGATAGAAAAACTTAAAAAGCGAACTAAGGGGAAAGTTAAGCCGGACCTCAATAAGTTAGGCCAAAAATTGAGTGAAGCCGAAGAGGACCTTGCAGACCAA
Source organism: uncultured Clostridia bacterium (assembly GCA_947254895.1). Lineage (GTDB taxonomy): Bacteria > Bacillota > Clostridia > Saccharofermentanales > DTU023 > UBA5436. Next base: position 10,772 of record CAMYEY010000031.1, on the reverse strand, counting down.
ACCAAAGAAATCCACCGCTTGGATATCATGCTAAGTCGCAATCAGGAGCTACTGGTGGAATTATCTGATAAGGTCGACCACTATCAGCAAACTGCTCACTTGGAGGCCAGGCTATCCAGGCTATCCAGTCTAGCATCGGGCCAAAGCGGCAAGGGCAAGAGGACCTTTGAAGCCTTTGTCCAATCCTATTATTTTGACCGCATGCTTGAAGCTAGCAATTCTCGGCTAAAAAAGATGACTAACCACCGCTATTATCTTGACCGGAGTAGGGAGGTAACTGACCGCCGTAAACGGGCTGGCCTGGAGTTTAATATTTTTGATGCCTATACAGGAAAATATAGGCCTGCGGCTACTCTTTCAGGTGGAGAGAGCTTTAAGGCGGCCTTGGCTTTGGCCCTCGGCCTCTCTGATACAGTCCAACAGATGCAGGGGGGTGTTGCCATAGAGACCCTCTTTATCGATGAAGGTTTTGGCTCTCTTGACCAAGAATCCTTAGAACAGGCGGTTAGGGTTTTGGCTGAGATCAGTGATGGCGACCATATGATAGGCATTATCTCTCACGTTGCGGAACTGAAAGAACGGATTGACCTAAAAATAGAGCTCGTAACAGGTGCCAATGGTAGCAAGATTCGCTTCGTCGATTAGGTGTGACAATAGCTTTATACTAAAGGGCGGACAAGAAGGAAAGCCGGACGAAAATATATTTGCTTGGTCCTTTAGCTTTTTGTAAACTATGACCAGGTTCGGTTATTTGGAAAGGCAAGAGGTTTGACAAGATGTCTGATATAGATAAAAGAATAGAAGAAGCTCAGCAACTATTTGAACAACATAACTTTGATGCGGCCTTAGCTATCCTGGAAGATTTGAGTAATCAGAAACTCAAGAAAAAACAGAAGTATGAGGTTATCCTTAAACGAGGAGTAGTTAAGATGAATATGAGCCGCTATGATGAAGCAAGGGCGGATCTTGAAGAGTCTTTACGACTAGCTGAAAAAAATGCTGACCGTTATCAGCAAACCCATGCACTTCACCAACTTGGCATCATTAATAAGCTGTTGGGTGATTACCAACGGGCTACAGAGCTCCTTCGGGAAGAATTAAGACGGTGTAGCTCCCTGATTCCCTGCTATTATGCTGACCTCTCTTATAATTTTTATGAACAAGGTGATGTCATGATGCTGGCAGGTGAGTATGAGGATGCTGAAATGTATTTTAAGCATGCCGTTACCTTTGCAGATACAGAACAGAATTACCATGGAGCAGGTCTAGCTTACCGAGGCCTGGCCCACCTTCAGATGCGTTTCGGTCAAACCAAAGGTGTCTTAGCTATCTTGGAACAAAGTCGTAAAAACTTTGAGCTCGGTGGAAACCTACATGAACTGGAAGAAGTAGTCTCTGAGATTGAGCACTTTAAGCTAGAGCATCCGGAACTGGTTGGCCAGGAGCAAGAGCTTACCGAGATGGCTATAACGGAATACTAAATAAAAGCAAAACACCCGGGCAACTTGAGCCGGGTGTTTTTTTAGGACCTATGGCTTAGCCACAGGTCCTTTTTATATTGCAATAGTTTTAATTTAGGCCTTGTTGAGTCTGTCAACTAAGGCATCTAATTGATCATAGAGTTCCTTAGGCAGTTGGCCTCCACGGGCATCGAGGTCTTCGTAATGCTTACGAATTGACTCAGTCTCAGCCTTCCAGCCCTCAACATCAACAGACAGGATTTCATCAATATGAGCCTGGTCGATATCTAGGCCTTCCAGGTAGAGGTCGTCAGCTGATGGCATATAACCGATAGCTGTTTCTCTAGCACCGGCTTCATCAGCACAACGTTCTACGATCCATTTTAAGACGCGGCTGTTATCACCGAATCCTGGCCAGATAAATTTACCGTTTTCATCCTTGCGGAACCAGTTAACGTAGAAGAGTTTAGGCAATTTATCCTTATCGCCGGTTTTGCCGATGTCAATCCAATGGTTGAGGTATTGACCAACGTTGTAGCCGATAAAGGGCAACATAGCAAATGGGTCACGACGAACTTGGCCGATCTTATCCGAGATAACAGCGGCTGTGATTTCGGAGCCCATGATGGAGCCGAGGAATACGCCGTGATTCCAGTTGAGACTCTGGTGGACAAGGGGGATGACGGAAGCCCGACGGCCGCCGATCAGGAAAGCGTCAATAGGTACGCCGGCCGGATCTTCCCAGTTATCTGCAATGCAGGGGCATTGGCAAGCCGGGGTGGTAAAGCGGGAGTTGGGGTGGGCAGCCTTGCGATCTGAATCTGGTGTCCAGTCGTTACCTTGCCAGTCGATCAGGTGGTCTGGAGCATCTGTTCCGATACCTTCCCACCAAACATCACCATCGTCGGTTAAGGCAACGTTGGTAAAGATTGTGTTTTTCTGGATGGTATGCATGGCGTTGGGGTTGGACTTGAAAGAAGTACCAGGAGCAACACCAAAGAAGCCGGCCTCCGGGTTGATGGCATAGAGTCTGCCGTCTTTACCAAATTTGAGCCAGGCAATGTCATCACCGACAGTTTCAACTTTCCAGCCGGGGATGCTTGGAACAAGCATAGCCAGGTTGGTTTTTCCACAAGCGGAGGGGAAAGCACCGGTTACATAGTGAACTTTGCCTTCGGGGTTGGTCAGTTTCAGGATCAGCATATGCTCAGCCATCCAGCCCTCATCGCGAGCTTGGGCAGAGGCGATTCTCAGAGCAAAACACTTTTTACCTAAGAGGGCATTTCCGCCGTAACCTGAACCATATGACCAGATTAGTCTTTCTTCAGGGAAGTGGCTGATGTATTTATGTTCCATGTCAGCGCAAGGCCAGACGAGGTCTTTTTGGCCTTTTTCCAGAGGATAGCCAACAGAGTGGAGGCACTTAACGTATTCGCCATCTTCTCCCAAAACGTCCAGAACGGCATTGCCAACCCTGGTCATGATCTTCATGTTAACAACAACATAGGGGCTATCGGTCAACTCAACACCAATTTTAGCAATGGGTGATCCAATTGGACCCATGGAGAAGGGGATAACGTACATGGTACGGCCCTTCATGCAGCCGGTGTAGAGGTCGGTCATGGTTTTCTTGAGTTCTACCGGGTCAATCCAGTTATTGGTTGGGCCTGCGTCTTCTTTCTTAACGGAAGCAATGTAGGTCCTCTCTTCAACCCTGGCAACGTCAGACGGGTCTGACCTAAAGAGATAACAACCGGGACGCTTTTCTTGGTTGAGCTTGGTAGCCATGCCGCTCTCAACCATCTCGTCCAGAAGTTTTTGGTTTTGTTCTTCACTACCATCAATCCAGACGATGTTATCCGGCTGACACATAGCAGCTACTTCATCAATCCAGGATTGTAATTCCTTGTGTTTGTTCATCTGATAATTCCTTTCTTTTCTGTCCTGCAATAATATCTAAAACTATTGTCTAATAAGGTCTAGTGGGTTTCTTAAAACCCAGTTACTAATTTAGCAAAAATTAGACCTCTGCACAAGGAAAAGGAAAGACCATCTCGTAAATTCAGATAAAACTTTAAACGTTTTAGAAAAGTCCCTCACTTGCTTGCTTTTCTCTCTAAAAATTATGTATTTTATAGAAGATGAAATTCCCCAGAAATGGAAGATTAATATGAGAAGAAGATGGAGGTATCTCACATGACAGAACAAGAAAGAAACCAGTTATCTCTGGAGAAGCACAAGGAGTGGGGCGGAAAAATTGAAGTAATAGGCAAAGCCCCTGTTAGCAATAGTGAAGAATTGTCCATAGCCTACTCCCCAGGTGTAGCAGCTCCTTGCTTAGAAATCCAAAAGGATGTTGAAAAATCCTATGTCTACACCAGACGGCATAATCTCTGCCTGGTTGTGACTGATGGCTCAGCTGTCTTGGGTTTAGGTGATATCGGACCTGAGGCCGGCATGCCGGTTATGGAGGGCAAATGTGCTTTGTTTAAAGCTTTTGCTGATGTTGATGCTTTCCCTCTCTGCGTTAAAACCCACGATGTTGATGAGATTGTCAATACAATCTACCTGATTTCTGGTTCTTTCGGCGGAATTAACCTAGAAGATATTGCAGCTCCACGTTGTTTTGAAATTGAGGCCAAACTCAAAGAAAAATGTGACATCCCCATCTTCCACGATGACCAGCACGGAACAGCTGTCGTAACCTTGGCCGGCTTGCTTAATGCCCTCAAGGTTGTCGGTAAAAAATTAGCTGACGTCAGGATTGTCTTGAATGGTGCAGGTGCAGCTTCGATCGCTATTACCAAACTGCTCATTTCAGCCGGTGCCCAGGGTAAAAATATTGTTATGTGTGATAGCCGCGGTATCATCTATGCTGGCCGTCCGGATGGTATGAACAAATATAAGGATGAGTTGTGCCAGACCATCAATCCGGAGAAAGAGTCAGGCAGCCTTGCTGATGCTATGAAAAATGCAGATGTCTTTATCGGCGTTTCTGTTCCAGGAACAGTAACCCAAGATATGGTTAAGTCTATGGCCAAAGATCCAATTGTTTTCGCCTGCGCTAACCCTATTCCTGAGATTTATCCGGATGAGGCAAAGGCAGCCGGTGCCAAGATTGTTGCAACCGGAAGGTCTGACTTCCCTAACCAGATTAACAACGTGTCAGCTTTCCCAGGTATTTTCCGGGGCACCTTTGATGTCCGCGCCAGTGAGATCAACGATGCTATGAATGTAGCAGCGGCCCATGCTATAGCCGACTTTGTTAAGGCCGAAGATCTTTCCGCAGATCATATTATGCCCCACGCCTTTACCCCGGGGGTGGCAGAAGCTGTAGCTAAAGCAGTTGCTGAAGCTGCTCGTAAAACCGGTGTTGCAAGAAAGTAAGACAAAATCGATGAGTCAGGTCAGCTTGACTTGAAAATTGCCTGGCCAAGGTCTTAAATTAGGCTAGTTTGCTTAACAGACCCTGGCCAATTACAAGAAAAGTGCTTATAGAACTATAATCCTATGCAAAGGCTACTCGTAAAAGGGTAGCTTTTTTATTAGCAGTGAAAATGAGCTTAGATGAAGAAGAGCTTTATTCTTAATATAGGGAGTTTTTTATGAATGGTATCATGATGCAGTATTTTGAGTGGTATCTGCCGGATGATGGTAGCCTTTGGCGACAACTCGAAGCTGATGCGAGTCACCTTCAAGAAATGGGGGTTACGGCTGTTTGGATTCCACCTTGCTATAAGGGACAAAGTTCAGACGATGTGGGTTATGGAGCCTATGACCTCTATGACCTGGGTGAATTTGACCAGAAAAACACGATACGGACTAAGTACGGAACCAAAGCTGAGCTGAAGGAAGCAATCAAGGCTTTGCATGATAAACAAATCCAAGTCTATGCTGATGCTGTGATTAACCACAAGGCGGGGGCTGATGAAAAAGAATGCTTTTCGGTCGTCAAGGTTAATCCGGAAAATAGGGAAGAAGTCATATCTGAGCCCTTTGAGATTGAAGGTTGGACTAAGTTTAACTATCCGGTTCGGAATAATAAGTACTCAGCCTTTAAGTGGTACCACCAGCACTTTACTGCGGTGGACTATGACCAGAGAACCGGGGAAAACGGAATCTTTAAAATCCTAGGACCGGCTAAAGACTTTTCGGAAAATGTGACCGATACCGAAAAGGGCAACTTTGACTACCTTATGCACGCTGATGTTGACTTCAACAATCCGGATGTCGTTGAAGAAATTAAGCGCTGGGGCAAGTGGTTTATAGAAGAACTCGACCTTGATGGTCTAAGGATTGATGCCTTAAAACATGTGGACCTGGTCTTTGTGAATGACTTTATTCAACATCTCCTCGATACTGTTGATGGGGGTGGGAAACAGCTCTTTTTTGTTGGAGAATACTGGTATGGAGACCAGGATATCCTCCTGGAGACCTTAGGGGAATCCAGGGAGGAACTCACCCTATTTGATGTGCCCTTGCATTTTCGTTTCCATGATGCCAGTCTAGCCGGCCAGGACTATGACCTGAGGAAAATCTTTGATGAGACCCTGATTTCCAGCAAGCCAATTAAGGCCATCACCTTTGTTGATAACCACGACTCCCAACCGGGCCAGGCTTTAGAGTCCTGGGTCGCCGACTGGTTTAAACCTTTAGCCTATGCCATGATTTTACTCCGTCAGTCGGGCTATCCCTGCATTTTTTACGGCGACTACTATGGTAGTCGGCATGAACCGGAGTCAAAATCTTTTAGAGAGATTTTGGATAAACTTGTCCAAGCTCGACAAGACTACGCCTATGGACCGGAAGAACTGATCCTTGATGATCCCAACTGCATTGCTATTCGCCGCGAGGGTGACCCGGACAAGGAGGGTTCAGGCCTTATTTGTATCTTGAGCAACGGGCCGGCTAGTGAAAAAGAGTTACAATTTGAAGATGAAGCAGAGGGAACGGTTTTTGTTGACTTAACAGGTCATATAACTGCTAAAATAACCCTAGATAAAGACCGGAAAGCTTCGTTCCCCTGCCCGGAAAGATCCCTATCCGTTTGGGTTAAAGAAGGAGAAAGATAATGCAAAAGATTACCATGTTTATGTTTGATGAGTGTCCCCACTGCCAATTGGCCCTCCGTTGTCTGGACCAGCTTTGCCGTGAGGATGCCTACAAAGATCTTGAAATAGTCAAAATCAATGAAAAAGAGCAGCCTGACCTAGCAGACCAATACGACTACTACTATGTGCCGACCTTCTATGTTGGCGAAAAAAAGGTCCACGAAGGCCACGCCGAGTTGGAAGATGTCAGAAGAGTTTTAGATCTGGCTTTAGCCGAATAAAGTAAAGATAAAGGAGTTTGCTGTGTTTTTCAAAGAAGCCCAAGAGATACAAGCCTATATGCAGGAAATTCGCCGCGAACTACACAGACAGCCAGAAGTAGGACTTGACCTACCCTTAACCAAGTCCTTGGTCAAGGGCAGGTTGGAAGATTTAGGGCTGGAGGTGAAAGAACTTGGTTCATCCGGCCTTACAGCCTTGATCCAAGGGAATAAAGAGGGCAATGGCTCAGGTAAAACCCTCTTGCTCCGGGCTGACATGGATGCCCTACCCATGCAGGAGGAGACAGGCTTAGAATTTGCTTCAACCAACGAAAATGCCCACGCTTGCGGACATGACCTCCATACGGCCATGCTCCTCGGAGCTGCCCGCATCCTGGTTGAAAACAAAGATCAATTTTCCGGCACAATCAAACTGATGTTCCAGCCGGCCGAGGAGGTCTTTAAGGGGGCTAAGATGATGATAGCCGAGGGCGTGTTGGAGAACCCCAAGGTAGATGCCGCCTTTGCCTTGCATACCGAGCTTGTTGAGGGACCGGGTTCTCTGATGTATATGAAGGGACACATGACAACCTCTTGTGATAATTTTAAAATCATCATCCGAGGTAAAGGGGCTCATGGAGCCTATCCCCATACTTCTATTGACCCAATCAATGCCGGCGTAAATATATATCAAAATTTTTCCGAATTAATCTCGCGAGAAAATCCTCCCCAGGCAGTTACCACCCTTACTTTTGGTCAGTTTACGGCCGGTTCTTCATCCAATGTCATCCCTGATTCATGCATTATGCAGGGTACCATGCGGACCTATGAGCCGGAGGTGAGGGCCAAATTAAAAAGACGGATGGAGGAAATCATTGCCGGCGTAGCCGAGACAACCGGGACTAAGATTGAACTAGACTTTTTCTCCGGTGTACCCTCGCTTTATTCTGACCCTGATCTGACTCAAAAATTTGTTGAGATCTTGGAGGCTAATCTGCCTGAGCTTAACTTAATCGGTGACCATCAAATTATGGCTTCGGAAGATATGGCAGATGTGGCAGAGAGGGTGCCGACCTGTTACATGATGCTCAATTGCCAGGTTAAGGGTCTAGCAGGACTCTCTCACCATAATCCAAAGGTCCAGTTTGCCGAAGAGGCTATGCCGTTCGGTTGTGCAGCCTTTGCTACTCTTGCAGTAAAGTACCTTAATGGCTGAAAGGGCGATATATCGTGTTGGAGGAGCAAGTGGAGAGTGCAACATTGACGAACCGGGCTGAAACGAAAGCAGAAACAAAAGCGGTTAATTACGACCAGGTCTTAAAAGTGGTCTTGACTTTAGGGCACGACCTCTTGTTCGATGGGGCTGAAACCCACAGGGTGGAGGACTCTTGTGAACGCGTTTTACAGGCTTACGGCTGCCCGACCTATGATGTTTATGCCTTGGCTAATTATCTCTCGATTTCTTTTACTGACCGGGTAGGCAATTCTTATGTTGGTCAAAAAAGGCTGCATAGCAGAGGAGAGAATCTACATAAGTTGGCCAAATTAAATTCCATCTCAAGGCAAATTGTCAGCGACAAACTTGGCCCTGAGGTCGCCCTGGCTAAAATTGAAGCAATAGCTGCTGAAGCCCCCTACTCCTTGCTGGTTAGAATTTTGGGCACAGGCCTTATCGGCTTCAGCTTTACCCTCCTGATTGGTGGCGGTTTAGCCTCTGCTTGCTACGCTTTCTGCCTTGACCTGCTATTAAGGATTCTACTGGAACCCCTTTACCGGCTCCAAGTCAACCGGATCTTTATCAACATTTTGGGCGGTATGGGTGTCAACCTTTTAACCCTACCTGCATTCATGCTTGGCTTAGGCGGCCAGGCAAATTTAATAGCTACCGGAGCCTTTATGTTTATGTTTCCGGGCCTAGCCCTGGTTAACAGTATTAGGGATATCATGACTTCTGATTACCTGGCCGGCCTGACAAAACTCGTCGAAAGTTTACTGGTTGCCATTTCCATAGCCATAGGTTCGGGCTTGTCCCTGAGCTTATTTGATTATTTAAATTGGATTTGAGGAGTAGATATGTTGATTGACCTGGTTAAGGCCCTTGTCTTTGGTTGCTTGGCAGCACTGAGCTTTGGCCTTGTCTATGAGTTGAAGCCAAGATTGCTTGTAATTGCTGCTCTGGGCGGAGGCCTTGGCTGGTTAACCTATTATGTGTTCTCAGGTCCACTCGCTATAGCAGAGGTGGCTGCCTATTTTATTGCGACGGTTCTTGTTTCCTGCTATGCCGAGTTGATGGCTAGGCTAATTAGGCAGCCGGCCATTATTTTCCAGATTGTCGGGGTTATGCCCATGGTTCCGGGGCAGACGATCTACGATACTATGCGGGCTTTGGCCAGGGGAGACTCTCATCTTGGGCTGGTCTTGGGACTCAATGCCCTTAACATAGCGGGAGCTATGGCCCTTGGTATCCTGCTCAGTTCAACGATTTTTAGGGCTGTCAGGATGAACAGCCTGGCTAAGCTCATCAAAAAATCCGACTGAGTTCCAAGAGAAAGCACAAAACAAGTCTTTAACTTGCAATTAATAATACATTTTTTTGATTCAATTCGCGGAATTGCAACCGACTTTTTTCTGTAATATACTCCTTTTGTTAATTTACTTTATTTAGAAAGGTATAAGCAGGATAAGCGATGCCCAGATATAAAGTGCAAGATAATCGACATCAGATAATAGCAGATTCATCAAGGTACCATGTCAGGAAAAAGAGAAAAGTAGGTTCAAAGTTTTTCTGTCTCATTTTGCTGATTATACTTGTATCACTTTTTGTTATTTTTGAGTTGAATGGAAATCTTTCCGAACTACCAGGTTATTTTGAAAATCGCTTTCACCCCTCTTATGATCGATTACCGCTAACATATAGTCCTTTTGATAAACCATCGGTCTTGGCGGAGTCTCTTTTTAAGCAGCATCAAGCAGAATATTCAGAAAGTGAAAAAATCCAAATCAAAAGAGAGCCTGCATCAGTCGAGTTTTTTGTTCGCTTGCACGAAGGCATGACGGAAACAGAGCAAGTGTCGGAAAGAGCGGATAAATTGGTTGGAGATTTTTTACCTCATTATGTGCAATGGGATCAACGCTGGGCATTCCATTCCTATATAGGTGGGCCTTTAGCTTTAACCGGTTGCGGGCCCTGTTGTCTCTCTATGGTCTATGCCGGTCTAACCGGAAATACAGATTTACCTCCGGACTTGATGGCTGATTTTGCCATGCAAAAAGGTTATTTTGTCGAAGATGTTGGTACAGCTTGGTCTTTGTTTGATGAAGGTGCTGCTCAGCTCGGATTGAATGCAGAAAGTTTGGCGCTTGAGCAAACTGCTTTTAATCAGGCCTTGGATGCCGGGAAACTGATCATTCTTTCCTTGACGTCCGGCGATTTTACCACCACAGGACATTTTATTGTTGTCTGGTCACATACCGGAGATGAATACCATGTTTTAGATCCCTTTAATGTTCAGCTTAGTCAGAAATCATGGAAGTATTCTGTGCTCATCTCGCAAACTGCTACTGCATGGGCTTTTAGCACAAATTAAATGAATTAAAGGGAACATTTCAATCCCTAGTCGCTCGACGATTCTACCGAATTGTGTTAGCTTTTCATCAATCCCTTCCAATTGTTCTTGAATGGTGGGTTCTTTTCTGGAGTTACAAAGAACACGCTATAACGGTCGGGATACAGGGATTGTGGAATCCCGTAATGTGTGAGTGTCTGCCTTAGGACTTCGTTGTAGCCCAGCAGGCACTCTTTTGTGAGCAGGAGATGGACCGTAGAATAACTGACCTTGAGATTATGGCGTTCGTTGAGAATCTCTGTGAAATGGGTGAAGTTACTTTGGCTAAGGCATTCATCTTTGCGCAGCTCTAAGATTATCACTGATTAACAACAATCGACAAAAACAGGCTTTACAAGAAAAAAACCAGGTGATACAATTGTCAACTGTAGCCCT
>CAMYEY010000030.1 GCA_947254895.1 uncultured Clostridia bacterium | reverse complement strand
GATCTCATAGACCGGCTTACAGGAGACCAGCGTGGCTAAGAAAAAACTCACCTATGTCTGTGCGGAATGTGGTTATGAATCTTCCGGTTGGTTGGGTAAGTGTCCGGCCTGCGGGGCATGGAATAGTTTTGCCGAAGTTGTTAGCCAGAAGACTAACAGCAGTCAGAGTCGTTCCTGGCTGGATACCGGTAAGGAAGCAGGCCAAGCGACTATAGTAAACCTGGGAGAATTGACTGGTCAAAATCAAAACCGCCTTGAAACTCAAATAGGTGAATTAGACAGAGTTTTGGGTGGTGGCTTAGTTAAGGGGTCTATGGTCCTCTTGGGTGGTGATCCGGGAATTGGCAAATCAACCCTGCTACTTCAAGTTTTAGATAAACTCAATCAAAATTCCAATACCCTCTACATTTCTGGAGAAGAGTCTCCTTCACAAATCAAACTTCGAGCAGATCGGATCGGCTGCAGTGCCGGCAAAGTTAGGGTGTTCACAGGTGTAGAATTTGCAGACATAGCCCAGGTTCTCCGGGCGGAAAAGCCGGATTTTGCTGTGATAGATTCTATCCAAACGATTTACATTAGCGAATTATCTGCTGCTCCAGGATCTGTCACCCAGATTAGGGAGGCTACAGCCGGCTTGTTGCGCCTAGCTAAGGAAATGAACATCGCCATGATTCTGGTAGGGCATGTCACTAAAGAGGGGGGGATTGCGGGACCTAGGGTCTTAGAACATATGGTGGATGCAGTCCTATACTTTGAGGGTGAAAAGTCTAGCCAGTTTAGAATTTTGAGAGCCGTTAAAAATCGCTTTGGAACAACTGATGAAATCGGGATGTTTGAGATGACAGGAGCCGGCCTCGTATCTGTTGATAATCCGGGACAGGCCCTCTTACTTGGGCGACCCCTTGATGTCCCCGGTTCTTGTGTGACCTCTTGCTTGGAGGGGAGTCGGTCGATTTTGATAGAAGTCCAAGCTCTGGTTAATCCGAGTGATTTTAGCCAGCCAATCCGCAATAGCCAGGCAATTGACCGCCTCAGGCTTAACATGTTGCTGGCTATTCTCCATAAATCATGTGGAGTCAATACAGGTGCATATGATGCTTATGTCAATGTAACCGGAGGGCTTAAAGTGACTGAGACGGCGGCAGACCTGGCTATCGTGGCTGCCTTGGTATCCAGTATTGAAAACAAGGCTATTGACCCGGGAATGATCATCATGGGAGAGCTTGGTTTAGCCGGTGAGGTCCGCCAACTCCCTGCTGCTGAAAAAAGGGTCCAGGAGGCTGTTCGTTTAGGTTGGCGGAAATTTATTTTGCCTGCTACCTGTAAGCGAAATTTTAAGAGACTTGCCTTGCCTGAGAATTGTGAATTATATTATGTCAGCCTGCTAAAGGAAGTTTTAGATATCCTCTTTTTCTAGCAGACCCCCTGGCAAACCTAGCGTTTGAGTAGGTTTAAGGGGATGGCTTATGTTTATACCGGAGGCGAAAGTTATGGATGACCTAATTGTTATTATTGCTGCAGCGGGCCTATCAAGGCGGATGAAAAGTCCTGTTAACAAGGCTTTTTTGGAATTAGATGGGGAATCTGTTATCAGGCGGACGGTTAAGTTATTCTTAAAAATACAAGAAGTGAAACAACTGTATATTATGGTGGCTGAAAAAGAACTTGCTGCTATGGAGGCACACTTAGCGGATCTGACAGAGACCTCGGGCAAGCTTGTACTGGTCAAAGGGGGATCCAGTAGGCAAGAGTCGGTTGGTCTAGGCCTATCCTATATCGCTAATCATTATTTTTTAGGTGCCAACCAAGGCAGGGAAGACCGAACAGTATGCCTGGTTCACGATGGGGCTCGCTGTTTAGTGAGGCCGGACTCTATCCGTCGGTGTATTAGGTTGATCAGCGAGGGTGGGCAAGGTTCCGCTTTAGCGGTCCCGGTCACCGATACCATTCACCAGGTTGGACCCGAGGGAGAGGTTGTTGCAAGTCCTGACCGCACTAGCCTAGTAGCCTGTCAAACTCCACAGGGGGCCCTGTTCAGCCAGCTTAGGGCAGCTTACCTCAAAGCTGAACTTGATGGTTTCCAAGGAACGGATGATATATCTCTTTTGTCCCATGCAGGTATAGCTGTTCAAATTTGTCCCGGGGAGCGTGATAATATTAAAATAACCCATCCTGAGGACCTAGCAGTCGCAGAAAAGTTGTTGGAGAAGCTGAGTTGATGTGCTATTATACTATGGTATATTTAAGTTTATAGAAGATTTTTAAATATAGTATTTTTACTGTATTAGGAGGAAAATTATGGCAAAAGGTTCACGTTTTGCAACTACCAGGATATCAGCAAGCTTAATTGTTGATGGCAGACCGGATGAAAATGTGAAAGATTCTTTCTATTTAGACGGTAGGTTGGCAAGAAAACGCGAAGAACATGGTGCCGATATATCAAGCACTGGTGAGGATAGAGGATTTTTCTATGCTGTTTTTGCTACCAATGATTTTGACTTTAACAATCAAGGTTCAGCAACGGTTTCGGCTTTACAGCAAATGACCGAAGCGGTCAAGCAAAGTACAGATAAAATTGATAATGAAATCAATGATTTGGCAGATTGTGCAGTCGAGGTTGGTGGCCGGGCAACCATATCGCGTGAGGGAATCAGACAGTCCTATTTTGCCGGCATTATCCTGAAAGAAGCTGAGATTGCGGCTGTTACTCGGGGAAATGCTTGTGCTTTCCTTTATCGTAATAGTGCCCTTTATCCTTTAACTAATTTTGACTACGATTTTGTTAATGCGGATTACCATGGTAACGCTGTCGACCATATGATGGATTTTGCTGCAGGTGTGGCCGGAACTATCCGCTACTCAAATATTGCCCAGGTGCAGGCCGGTGATATCATCCTGCTCTGTAATAAAGAGGTTTTGGAAGCTGCCGGTCAGAGGGAGGTCATCAGCAACCTTTATGAGCAGACTGAAATTAGCGATGCTGCAGCTGATATCATTGATGCAGCAAGGGCTGGTAACGACAATGCTCCGATGCAGGTTCTCTTAATTAGGATTGATGATGTAATTCCGGCTGATAAAACTAGCAAGTTAAACATTGCTCCCTTCCAGTCTGAAGTCCCAAGTCAAGCAACCACCCGTTATGAGCCGATCAATGTCAGTCAAACGGCAGGAGAAAAGGCGACGGTTGATGAAGATGCTGCTTTTAAACCTGATTATCCAACAAACAACAGTCACCAGGTGGCAGATAACTATCATCAGGAAACCTACCAAGAGCCGGCTTCTGATGATCCCTTTAAACCGGACTATAACGCTGCTGCAAGTCAGACCCCCGACACCACAAGTAGCCAGGTTCATGCCCATCAGGGTCAACGGACACAGAGAAGGCCACATGACCAGGGTGCAAGAGCACACCATGGTCAGGAGGACCTCCCCGTCTTCGAACCTATTGTCACCACTAATTCAGGTGGAGATGATGATTTTTCCGGTGGTCAGCAGTATGTCGATGATGGCTATGCTGAAATGTCTAACCATGGCCAGTATGATGATTATAGTGATGACTGGGAAGATGATCAGCCAAGGCGTGGCCGTGGCCGCAGAAATCCACATAAAGATTACTATGATGAAGATGATGATTTTGGACTTTACGATAACGAGGACAAGGGCTCACAGGTTGGCCGGATTATTCTATATGTTGTCTTAGGCTTGATCATTGTTGCTTGTCTTTATGCTATTGCAAGGATGACTTTCTTAAAGAAAGATGACAGCAAAAAGCCTGATGCGACTAAACCGACAGAGGTTACTGTCGAAACCACCAAAGAAGAAGACGTCAAGACCAAGATCCGCGAGGAGGTCACAACCAGTGAGCGTTCGGAATTGTCCACCAGCAGGACTGACCGGCCGGATAGACTTGGTTCCGGTGGCGAACATTCTGAAGATAATGAGCCTCGGGATATAAATCGCGCCGGCTCAGGTGCTCTTAGCGGTAAAGTCAAGGTTTCAGCTTCCGGTGTTAATATGAGACAGGGTCCCAGCACCAATACGGATATCATCGGTGTCTATGATGAAAACGAAACTGTCGAGATCATAGAAGCGGCTGATAACAATTGGTATAAAGTTAAAACATCCAATGGAACCGAAGCATATATCCTTGGAGATTATTTAAAAAAATAGGTCCTGAATGATCTAATAGATTAGTCCTAAGCTGAGATTTAATATTGCACTATAGTAGGTCTCAGCTTATTTTTTTAGCAAATTTAAGAATATAAATAAGGGCCTGTTTGTTTCCAGTTGCTTTAGACAGAATGACTGGCCGAACCAAGGCAAGGAGATAAGATAGATGAAAGCACTAGGCTTAAATGAAATTCGCGAGAAATACCTTAGTTTTTTTGAGTCCAAAGGTCATTATCGCTTACCAAGTTTTTCCTTAATCCCGAAAAACGATCCCTCGATTTTGTTGATTAATGCCGGAATGACTCCCTTAAAACCCTATTTTACCGGTGCAGAAAAGCCGCCGGCACTGAGGGTCACAACTTGCCAAAAGTGTGTTAGAACCCAGGATATTGAAAATGTAGGTTTTACAGCAAGGCATGGTACTTTCTTTGAAATGCTGGGCAACTTTTCTTTTGGAGATTATTTCAAAAATGATGCGATTAGCTGGGCTTGGGAATTTTGTACCAAGGTTCTAGAGATGCCAGAAGACCGCCTCTATGTAACTATCTATGAAGATGACGACGAGGCTTATGACATCTGGCACAATAAGATTGGTCTTGACCCTGCTAGAATTTTTCGCTTTGGTAAGGCTGATAACTTTTGGGAGCATGGCACCGGTCCTTGTGGCCCCTGTTCTGAGCTCTACTTTGACCGTGGGGAGGCTTATGGCTGCGGTGATCCTAATTGCACAGTCGGTTGTGAGTGTGACCGCTTTATTGAGTTTTGGAACCTGGTTTTCACCCAATTTGACCGCGATGAAGCTGGAAACTACCTGCCTTTAAAACAGAAAAACATCGATACAGGTTGTGGCCTGGAACGGTTAGCTTCCATTATGCAAGATGCCGGATCTATTTTTGAGGTTGATACAGTTAAGGCAGTGCTTGATAAAGTTTGCCAGATGGCCGGTGTGAAGTATGGTGACGATAAAGACCATGACGTTGCGATCAGGGTGATAACAGACCATATCAGGTCGACTGTTATGATGATTTCTGATGGAATTGAGCCATCTAATGAAAGGAGAGGGTATGTTCTCCGTCGTTTGATTCGCAGGGCTGCCCGCTATGGTAAAAAATTAGGAATTGAAGATATCTTTTTGACTGAACTTGCAGATGTGGTGATTAGTCAATCTAAATCAGCTTACCCTGACTTGGCTGATCGTTACGATTATATTATCAGAGTCATAGCAAATGAGGAAAAAGCCTTTGCCAAGACGATCAAGCAGGGCTCAGAGATTCTAGATACCTACATCAAGGAGGCTAAAGCCCAGGGGAAAAGCAGTCTTACCGGGGACCAGGTCTTTAAACTTCATGATACATTCGGTTTTCCTCTGGATCTCACTAAAGAGATCGCTGCTGAGCAAGATTTAGCTGTTGACCTGGAGGCTTTCCAAGTCTTGATGCATGAGCAAAAGGCTAGGGCCCGCAAGGCGACCCTGGAAAATACCGATTCAGCCTGGGATGTACATTCCCTGCCAGATGTTGTTGACCAGAGCAAACCGACAGACTTTTTGGGTTATGAAGACTTAGAGGCCGAAGGAGATGTTCTTTACCTCTTGCAAAGCGATGAACGGGGTTTAACGACTGTTGAATCAGCCATGACCGGTGAGCCGGTACTTTTGATCAGTAACCGGACTCCTTTCTATGCGGAATCTGGAGGACAGGTTGGTGACCAAGGATGGATTGAGGGCCCCGATTGTCGGCTCGAGGTTTCAACTGTCACAAAAAATCCTAATAAGATCTTTATCCACCAGGCTAAAGTAGTGTCCGGTCAAGTTCATAGTGGTGACCACTTAACCTTTAAAGTTAATCCTGAAACACGCTTGGCGACTGAACGTAACCATACCGGTACCCACATTCTCCACCAGGCTCTCCACCAGGTCTTGGGTAACCATGTTGACCAGGCCGGTTCCTTGGTTGAGCCTGACCGTTTGCGCTTTGATTTTAAACATTACCAGCCTGTAGCCGAGTCTGAATTGCGTGAAATTGAAGCAATCTGCAATAAGGTCATTCTTGCTGATTTACCTGTTTCTACCCAGGTTATGGACTTGAATGAGGCCAAAGCAAGTGGGGCGAGGGCTCTTTTTGGTGAAAAATATGCTGATAAGGTCAGGGTTGTCTCAGTTGGCGATTTTAGTAAAGAGCTTTGCGGGGGCACCCACCTCAGTCATAGTTCACAACTTGGCTCTCTCAGAATTCTTTCAGAAACCGGTTCAGCAGCAGGTGTCAGAAGAATTGAAGCGGTAACAGGACAAGCTGCTTATGACCAAACTGTAGCCGATCAAAATTTAATTCACGATCTTTCCGGTCAGCTAAAAACCGGTCCGGATGCCATTCTCAGCCGAGTAGAGCAGCTCCAAACTAAGCAAAAAGAGATCGAAAAAGAATTAGCTTCAATTAAGGCTAAGGAGATGGCAGGATTTGCAGATAGGCTTTTAGATGATGTCCAGGATGTTGGCAAGTTTAAGCTAGTTACAGCTAAACTTGAGTCTGTTGATGCTGACCAGCTTAGGCAAACCGGAGATAAGATAAGAGACCATTTTCAAGACCAAGCCTTGTTGGTTGCCCTGGCAGCAGCTAATGAAGGAAAAGTGGTCTGGCTTATCATGGCAACCGAATCAGCTGTTAAACAAGGCGTCCATGCCGGACAGTTGATCAAGGAAGCTGCCAAAGTCACTGGCGGTGGCGGCGGTGGTAGGCCCGATATGGCCCAAGCTGGGGGAAAAGATGCTTCTAAGATTGAAGTAGCCTTTGACCTGATAAAAGATAAGCTCCAAGCGATATAATTACCAGTTAGGTGGTTTAAAACTTCAGCCGGGTCGAAGGGCCCGGCTTTTTGTTATAATAAAAAGAAAAGTTTCGGCTAGGAGGAGATAAAATGACAGATTGTATTTTTTGTAAAATCATCAAAGGAGAATTGGCTTCTAATATTATTTTTGAAAACGACTATGTGGTGGCTTTTCCTGACCTTAACCCGGTCGCAAGAGTCCATGTCCTGATCGTCCCTAAAATTCATGTGACATCCATTTATAGCTTAGCAAAACATCCTCAAAGGGGAGAAATTATGGCTGCTGTAACAGAAGCTGTGGCAGCTGTTGCTGACCAATATAAGACAGGTGAGGGTTTCCGCCTGATTACCAATAATGGTGAGGATGCAGGCCAGACCGTTATGCACCTCCATTTTCACCTCATTGGTGGTGAGAAATTACCTGTTACTATACTCTAATTTGTAACTTGTTACGGCTTTTTAGGACGAGATGACTAAAGGGACTTTGTGCAGAGTGCATAAGAGACTCGCTCGAATTTTGTCGCTTTAACGAAAAAGCGATAGCTACATTGCATTTCATTCATAATGTGTTAACATCTAGTTGCTGGTAACGTTACCGGTAACGCTACCGGGTAGGCGATCTAGACTTGAGAAGGGGGTAGTTATGGTTACAATCAGAGATATTGCAAACCAAGCTGGTGTATCTGTTTCTACAGTTTCTCGAGTGATCAACAATAGGCGAGATGTCAGTAATGAAGTGCGGCAAAAGGTTATGCAGGTCGCGGAGGATTTGAACTATATCCCTAATGAGAGTGCCCGAGATTTAGCAGGGACCAAGACGGACTCTATCGGCGTCATCATGCGTGGTATTGATAACAGCTTTTTTACGGAAATGTTGGTTACTATTGGCCAATCGATCAGCCGGACCAAGTATTCTTTCATTATCAAGCAAATACCTGAGACAGCAGATGAAATTCAAGCGGCGGCTGAGTTGGCCAGGGCTAAACGTCTCTCAGGTCTGATTGTTATGGGGGGTTCTTTTTCTTATAGCAAGGACCAGGTTGACCTTCTCCAGGTTCCATTCGTTTTTTGTTCATATTCCAATAAATTTGGCAGTCTACTTGAAGACCAGTTTTCCTCAGTGTCCCTGGATGACGAAGCTGAAGCTTATAAGGCGGTTTCTAAACTGATCGATTATGGGCACAGGAGGATTGCGATCCTTCTCGTAGATACGGCCGACCAGTCGATTAGTGAACTCCGCTATCGGGGTTATTGCCGGGCCCTCAAAGATCATGGCTTAGACCTAGATCCTAGTTTAGTTCAATTGACCCCGGGTTTTGATTTAGCTGATGCCTACCGGGCAACCCAAGACCTAATCGAGAGAACCAGGGATTTCACAGCCCTTTTTGCCATATCCGATATGCTGGCTGTAGCTGCTATGAAGGCTTTTGATTCTGCCAGTTTAAAAATTCCGGATGATATTTCTGTCATCGGCATAGATGGCCTTAATATAACAGAATACACCATACCTACCCTGACCAGCTTGGTTCAACCTAAGCAAGACATGGCTGAACAATCGGTCGAGCTTCTTTTAGACCTGATGGAAAATGGCGGGAAAAATAGGCAATTAGTCCTTGAGACTGACCTCAGATTAGGTGGGTCCGTGAAACGGCTGGGTTAAGATTAAGTTTTTAACATCGCAAGATGTCAAAATAAATAACGAGTTCAATAAACTTGTAAGTAGAAAGAACAAATAGGAGGAAAAGATGAAAAAGATTTTAGCTATCTTACTTACCTTAGTGATGGTTTTTGGTCTGGCTGCTTGTGGCGGCGGAGCAAAAGAACCTGCTGAAAAAGCAGGCGAGACCAAGGCACCGGCAGCAGATGATGCAACAACTGCAGAGCCGGCCGCAAACGCAGGTGAAGGCAAGGTTTACTACCTCAACTTTAAACCTGAACAAGATGCCCAATGGCAAGAATTGGCCAAACTTTATACTGAAGAGACAGGTGTTCCCGTAACAGTTGTCACAGCAGCATCAGGCCAATATGAAACAACCTTAATGGCTGAGATGGGCAAATCAGATGCTCCAACCCTCTTCCAAGTTAACGGCCCTGTCGGCCTCAAAAACTGGGAACAGTACTGCTACAACTTGGCAGACACTGATATCATGAAAGAACTGACCAACGAGGCTTACGCTCTCAAGGGTGAGTCCGGTGATGTTTGTGGTATCGGCTATGTTGTTGAGTCATATGGTATCATTGCCAATAAAGACTTACTAGAAAAAGCCGGTCACAAGGTAGAAGATATTAAGTCCTTCGCAGACCTCAAAAAAGTTGCCGAAGATATCACAGCCAGAAAAGATGAGTTAGGCTTTGCTGCTTTCTCCTCAGCTGGTATGGATGCTTCTTCTGACTGGCGTTTTAAAACCCACCTGGCCAACCTGCCAATCTACTTTGAATATCAAGCAGATGGTATCCAGGCTACTGATGCTATCAAGGGTACCTACCTTGACGATTACCGCAATATCTGGGACCTCTACATCAACAATTCAACCTGTGATGCTAAAGAGCTGTCCGCTAAAACCGGTGATGACTCCAGAAACGAGTTCTTAGACAGCAAGGCAGTCTTCTTCCAAAACGGTTCTTGGGAATACGGTAACTTAGTTGGTGATGGCAAATTCTCAGCTGACCAACTGACCATGATCCCGATCTATATCGGTGTAGGCGATGAAGCTAACCAGGGCCTCTGCACAGGTACTGAAAACTTCTGGTGTGTTAACAAAGACGCTGACCAGGCTGATATCGATGCAACTTTAGCCTTCATGAACTGGTGTGTAACATCTGAAACCGGTGTTAAAGCCATGTGTGGTGGCGAGGGTGCTATGCCTTCAGGCGAAGCCGGTATGGGCTTTGTTATCCCTTTCAAGAAGGCACTCGAGTCTGAAAACGTCTTTGTCAGGGCTGACGCAGAATTGACCAAGGCCGGTAAAACACCTGTTGCTTGGACTTTCTCAACAATGCCCTCAGAAGAGTGGAAGAATGGTGTGGGCAGTGCTTTAACAGCCTATGCTGCAGACCAGACCGATGACAATTGGAAGGCCGTAGTATCCGCCTTCGTCGATGGCTGGGCAACCGAGTACAAATTAGCTAATCCTTAAGGATTAAAATCGTATCAAATTTCCGGGAGGCCTGCTGGCTTCCCGGATTTTCCTTATAGAGGAGAAAAAGGAGGCAATTATGGCAATGGATAAAGTCCTCAAAAGGTGGTTTCCCTTATTTGTGGTTCCGACCTTAGGAGCTTTTATAGTCGGCTTTATTTGGCCCTTTATTCAAGGCGTTTACCTTTCCCTTTGTCAATTTACGACAGTTAATGATGCAGTCTTTAATGGCCTTTCCAATTATCAAAAAGCCTTTTCGGACTCGACTTTTGGTGATGCATTTTGGTTTACAGTAAAGTTTGCTGTTGTTTCAACACTTTTGATCAACATTTGTGCCTTCTTTATCGCCTTAGCTTTAACCAGTAAGTTAAAGGGAAGAAACATCTTTAGAACAGTATTTTTTATGCCTAACCTGATCGGTGGTATTGTCCTAGGTTATATTTGGAATATTCTGCTCAATGCTGCTCTATCTTTGGTTGGTCAACCCCTCTTACAACTCAATACAAAAGCTGGTTATTGGGGCCTTATTATTCTCATGTGTTGGCAGCAGATAGGCTATATGATGATTATTTATATCGCCGGCCTACAAAATGTTCCAGGCGAACTTTTAGAAGCTTCCAAAATTGATGGTGCTACCCCCTGGCAGACCATGTTGAAAATTAAAATTCCCATGATCATGCCTTCAATTACCATCTGCCTGTTCTTGTCGATTACCAATTCATTTAAACTATTTGACCAGAACTTATCCTTGACAGCCGGCGAACCTATGAAGACAACTGAGATGCTGGCTCTCAATATTACAAATACCTTTTATGCTAGGTCTGGCCCCCTGTGGAAGGGGATAGGCCAAGCCAAGGCGACGGTCTTCTTTTTCTTAGTTGTCGTGATCGCCTTGACCCAGCTTTATGCTACCAGACGCAAGGAGGTTGACGCTTAATGAATTCAGAAAATAAGAAGCAAGGTGGCAAGTGCCAAGCCCTCAATACAAAACACCAGGAGAGGTCTAGATTTTGGTCAGGACTCGGTACAATCCTTTTTACCGTCTTGTCTGCCCTTTACCTCTATCCTATTTTGATGGTTGTCTTTAACTCTTTTAAAGAAGAGACAGCTATCCAAACGGCGACAGCTTTTAATGTGCCTACGGCAGAAAATTTTGCCGGCGCTCAAAACTATATCAATGCTATTGGAGCCCAGGGCTTTCTCAAAAGTTTTGGTTACAGTTTATTTATTACCCTGTCATCAGTCTTTTTGATCCTTCTCTGCTGCTCTATGTTTGCTTGGTATATTGTCAGACGGAAGGGAATCTTCTCTAAGATAATGTACCTCCTGTGTGCCTTTTCTATGGTTGTTCCTTTCCAAATGGTTATGTTCACCCTGTCGCAGACAGCTGACAAGCTCAGCATTTTTGGTCTGCGTTTTAACACACCCTGGACCATTTGCTTTATCTACCTGGGCTTTGGGGCGGGCCTTGCGGTCTTCCTCTTTGCCGGTTTCATCAGGTCGATTCCTGCTGAACTTGAGGAGGCTGCCATGATTGATGGTTGCAACCCCCTCCAGGTTTTCTTTAAGGTGATTTTTCCCTTGCTCAGGCCCACCATGATCTCTATTGGGATTTTGGAAACTATGTGGGTATGGAACGATTACCTCCTGCCCACCCTGGTTCTTGACATCAAGAAATACCGGACTATCCCCATGCTGATCCAATACTTCCGGGGCGGCTATGGCCGGGTTGAGATGGGCCCCATGATGGCTTCCATTGTTTTGACCATTCTCCCGGTAATTATCGTTTATCTCCTGGGTCAAAAGCATATTATTAAGGGTGTTATGTCAGGATCGGTTAAGGGTTAATTTATGGAACTTCAACGATCTAGTGGAATCTTACTTCCCATTTCATCCTTGCCGTCACCCCATGGTATCGGCACATTTGGTAAGTCTGCCTACCAGTTTATCGACTTCCTCGCTGAAGCCGGCCAAAGCTGGTGGCAGATCCTGCCCCTGACGACGACCGGTTATGGCAATTCTCCTTATCAAAGTTTTTCTGCCTTTGCGGGTAATCCTTATTTTATCGACTTGGACCTCTTGGTTGAGGCCGGCTTACTCAGTCCGCAAGACCTGGCTACAGTTGATTTTGGTCAGGATCCGACCCGAGTTGACTACGGTAAGATTTATGCTCACAGGCAGGATCTTTTAAACAAGGCTGCTGCAAAGGGGATTGCACAAGAGGAGTTAGATTTTGTCCAGTTTAAGGCTGAGAATGCCTACTGGCTGGATGACTATGCCATTTTTATGGTCCTAAAGCAGAAGTTTGGCATGGCCAGTTGGCTAGATTGGCCGGACCAAGCGCTTAAACTGCGTGAAAGAGATAAGCTAGACCAGGTCATCCAGGAAGAGCACCAAGCCATCAATCTGATCTGCTACATTCAGTATCTGTTCTTTAGCCAGTGGCAGGGCGTTAGGTCTTATGCTGCTGAAAAAGGCATATCCATTATGGGTGATATCCCTCTGTATGTATCGATGGATTCGGCTGATGTTTGGGCACGACCTGAGAATTTTCAATTAGACGAAAATGGCTGCCCGACTGAGGTTTCGGGTGTCCCGCCAGATTACTTTACGGCAGATGGCCAACTCTGGTCCAACCCCCTTTATGATTGGGCTAAGATGAAAGAGGACGATTTTTCCTGGTGGACTTCTAGGATCTCCTTTTCCAATGCCATTTATGATGCCTTAAGGATCGACCATTTCAGGGGGCTAGAGTCCTATTGGGCTGTTCCCTATGGCGAAAAGACCGCTAAGAATGGCCGCTGGGTCAAGGGACCCGGCATGGACCTTTTATCTATTCTCAAGAGTAAATTTCCTGACTTTATCTTTATTGCTGAGGACCTGGGTTATCAGACAGCAGCTGTTCAGCAGCTCCTCGAAGACTCGGGCTTTCCCGGTATGAATGTTCTCCAGCTGGCCTTTGACTTTAGGGATGAGGGCAACAGCTTGCCGCATGACTTTATACAAAATAGCAGCTGTTATATCGGAACTCACGATAATGCCCCCATCATGCTTTGGCAAAAAACTGCCAGTCAAAAAGACTTGGACCGGGCCAAACTTTATTTTGGCCTTAATCCTGAAGAGGGTTTCAATTGGGGTTTTATCCGGGCAGGCATGGGTTCGGTATCTAAACTTTTTGTTTGCCAAATGCAAGACTATCTGGGGTTAGCTGAAGGGTCACGGATGAATAGGCCGGGCTTCTTAGCTGATAACTGGGAATGGCGGCTCACGCCGGAACAAATCAGCCCTGAGCTCACTCAGAAAATCCGCCTCTACACAGAGCTTTTTGGACGCCTAAAACATACAGGTCAGTGAGGATCTACCTACAGACCGAGTAAACAATTTTATGAATTTTTCTAGGAGCAGGCCTGGGCTAGTAGGGGATAGGAGTTAATCAATCCTTACTGAATGCCCAGGCTGCTGCCGTTTGCCAGGCTAAGGCATCAAAGGACCAGCTTTTTTGACTGAGCTTTACGTTAAAAGGATCAAGGATATGGTAAAAACCATCATCATGGGACCAGACTACTATAAAGTGGCCAAAACGCGTGAAGTCTCCCGGCTTGACCGAGAGGATAAGCAACTTGCCTTGGTCTAGGGCTCTAACAAAACTCTCCCTGCTGATTTCAATTTTTTCTGAATTGAGGGAGAGGTCTCTGGCCCCCTCTTCCATCAGGGTCCAGGCTGAACCTACCCCTTGGACAACATGGTGGTTTTCACTTGCAAATTGGCCCATTTTATCCGGAGGAAGATCTGTTTTACCGGTTAAACCGGTATAGACCATAGATAAGCAGGTTGGGCCACAACCGGTAAAACCAAAAGCCTCACCCAGGTACTGACTAAAGCCCCAACGCTGGTCCCATTGGACATAGTGGGGGAGTTTACCTTTGACAAACTTGTCTTGGTAGCCTACCTGATTGCTGGGTTTGTAGTTTTTATCGTGGAGACGGATCAAAAACTCAACGGAGGCCGGCTCCCTTTCTACCATAACTTTTTCTTGGTCAGAGTAGTCTTTAATGTTTTGCTTAAAGAGGGACTCCGCCAGGCTGCTGGGTTCAGCAAAGGGATTATAGCTATCGGCCAGCTTGTTAGGGTCAGTAGTTTCTAGCCCAGTACTTTCAGTTTCAGAAAAGACCCTCGTTTCCAGGACTTGGCTGGCCTCGATGCTGTTTGGAGAAGTTTGGGACGGCTTAGAGGTAAAAATTAATACAGCGATAAAGCAAATTAGGCAAAATAAGGTAAGGGCAATCAGCCTAATTTTTAACCTACCTCTTGGGGGATTTTGTCTGTTAGCTAAGTTATGATTATCTCTCAAAATAGTCCTCCTAGCACAAGTTCCATAAACAAAACTGAGGCTGATGAAGCCGGCTAAACCAGGGATATTTTTCTCGGAAAATCCGGCGAATCTAAACCATCACCCATTATAGCATGACGGTTGTAGGCTGAAAGTGGGAAGGATTAAGTTTTATTTAAGTATTTAGCCGGCTTTCAATGCTACAATTAAACAAAGGAGGATCTAGTATGCAAAAAGATAGGATTAAGATAAAAGCATTTTTGCAAAGCCCCAAAAATATAGCTGTTACCCTTGTTGTTTTGCTGGTCGTGGCCGGCTTAGCTTTTAGCCTAGGCTGGCAGATGCGGGACAATTCCATC
>CAMYEY010000029.1 GCA_947254895.1 uncultured Clostridia bacterium | reverse complement strand
GTCCAGGCCCGGCATAGGAACCAACATATCCCTTTGTAAAGAGGTAAGTTTAATCTTTTTCTGTGTTTGATTGATAGTCAGGATCAGCATAGCATCAGACCGCTCATCTATCTTTTCTTTATCACGTGAATCTATACCCAAAAGCAGGATGTTGGTAACAGACTTGTCATAGGGTATAGGGTTAATCAGTTCTTGCTCATCAAATTTTATACTTTTTAACTTTTCGTTGGCTGGCGGGTTCACACCATCAGAAACCTGATTAATCTGTCCAATGGTCGTCTGCCAAAAGAAATTGAAACCTAAGATCAACACCAGGATAAAGGATAAGACTATGCCGGATGCGGCAAACCAAGGTTCTTGATAAAATTTTGCTTTTCTATTAGCTTTCATATAATCCTTAAACGCCTATCAGCTGGGCATATCTCAAAAATAGCCCTGCCTAACTATACACTTGGCAGTCATCACCAAACTTTTACTTCTCATACATCACTCGGGGTGAGAGGACTTGCTCTAACTGCCATATAATTTTCGTGACTGCTAATTTTATCAGGATTATAGCTATCTAGCAAATATCTTAGTCAAAATCAACCGACTCTTGCCGGTTCAGCTCAAGCAGAATGTGGTCCTTACCTAGGCCATGTTCACCAAGGTAAGTCCAAATTAAGTGATACAACCTATCTTGTTCTTCCATATATGCTCGGTGGTCCGGCCCTTTAGTGTAATAGCGCACCAGGAGATTGACCCCGTCTCCATTGATAGACTCAAGGACTACGAGCCCAGGGCTATGGTCAACCGCATCATTCCCCTCTATATATGACTTTATTAAGGCCTTGAGTTCATCTATCTGACGATTTTTAACAAAATGAGGGAGGCTGATTGTCAAATTAATCCTTCGTTTTTTCATCCGGGAAAAATTAACCACATAGTTTTCTGTCAAAAGCGAGTTTGGAACCGAAACCAGGCTTTCGTCCGGTGACCGGATTAAGGACTGACGAAACTTTATGTCCTCAACAGTACCCTCAACATCAGGAGATTTAATGTAATCGCCAATGGCAAAGATCTTTTCAGACATGATTGTAAAACCACCGATCATATCAGCAATAATATCCTTAGCTGCCATCGAAACAGCTAAACCCCCGATACCCAAGCCTGTAACAATACCGGCAACATTGATCTGGAAAAGTTGAAGGACCATGATAGTGCCAAGTGTAGCTAGTCCGGCTCGGACAAGTTGAAGGGAAAAGCGCTCAACAGTCGGGGTGAATTTTTCCGGTTTGACCCCCCGCAAGCGGACAAAAAGCTCCCTCACCACAAGTTCAACTACCATCAGGGTCCAGATGATAAAAGCTGATTTAACCAAGCGATTGATGGCCGTTAGCCCCGGCTCAGCCAGCCTAAGCACCAAATTGTTTACTAGGTGCAGAGCACTCAAGGGAAAAATCCAATTAAACTTTCTGATAAACTCAGCCTGGTAGCTCATTTCTTTTTCGCGAAAAATCGTTTTTTTGAAAAAGGCTAAGCAAAAGCTGGTTAACCAACTTTTTAAGGCGAAGGCTAAAAACATGAGAATCAGGGCTAGTAACCAGGTTTTAAGATTCCTGCCCAAAACGACATAATTAATAATATCTCTAACCTCTATTTGTCCTAGGATGTGTCCAAACATAGCCTAACCTCCACATTGCTAACTCTTGCCTATCATAGCTTATATTGGCTACGAATTAAACTTTTAAACTTAGCCATGTATAATTGTCAGGTAATTATCTTGTCCCGGCCTTCCGGCCAAGATTTGTTGCAACATTGCGGATGAAAAAGTAAGGTAGAGGACATGTCGGTTCATAGGTACAAAAGAAAAGAGAATAGGTTAAATTATCATGGATAAACCGGAAATCAAGAATAAAGCAAGCTACACTTTATTAGATTTTTATAAGCCGGACCGGGCTCATTTTGCCTTTGCCTGCCTAGCCACCCTGATAAGTGCAGCAACAAACCTTCTGATCCCCCTCTTGGTAGGCTTTAGTATTGACCAAGTTCTGTTGGGTAAAGTCGGCCAATTGTCGGGAAGCTTGGCCAAAATTTATGAGAGGATCGGTGGCCGATCCTACCTCCTCAACCACCTCTGGATCTTAGCTCTAGCCTTGATCAGTATCAGTTTAATCCGTTCATTGAGCGAATTTATTTCCGATACTGAAATCGCTAAGGTGGCTGAGCGGGGTGCAGAAAGGATGCGTCGGAAACTTTTTTCCCATATTCAAAAA
This sequence comes from uncultured Clostridia bacterium, assembly GCA_947254895.1. Lineage (GTDB taxonomy): Bacteria > Bacillota > Clostridia > Saccharofermentanales > DTU023 > UBA5436. Next base: position 12,636 of record CAMYEY010000029.1, on the reverse strand, counting down.
CTCCCTTACGCTTGGCATGCCCAGGCTCAAACCGGTGACCTGGTCCAACGCTGTACCTCTGATGTCGAAACGATAAGACACTTCCTCCAGGTCCAACTCTTACAACTCGTAACCTGTTTTCTCATGATTGTTTTTTCGGTCAGTTTGATGTTGAGCCTGGATATAACCCTTTCAAGTATTGTCCTGGCTGCCACCCCCGTACTTTTTATCAGCTCTATCTATTATTTCAAAAAACGCCGGGCCGGCTTTGAAGAATGGGATGAGGCTGAAGGCAAACTATCTAGCCGCTTAGAAGAAAACTTAGCCGGGATGAGGGTTATCAAGGCTTTTGGTCGTAAAGACCACGAGCTGGACCAACTCAGCAAAATCCATAAAGACCTCTACGACTACGGGATCAATCAATATGGGATCATGGCCAGGTTTTGGTCGTTTTCGGAATTCATTTCCAACCTCGAGCTGGCCCTCATTGTAATCTTCGGCACCGTTAAGGTTATTGAGCAAAACATGACCCTTGGCGTCTTGCTTATCTTTGTCTCCTATGCAGACCGCTTACTCATGTACCTCCGTGTCCTAGCTCGAGTTTTGGCAGATATCGGTAAAAGCCAAATATCCTTTGGCCGCTTAAGAGAAATACTTGATGCCCCTCTCGAAGATCCCGATATAGGTCTTAAGGAACCACAACTCGAGGGTAATATTCGCTTTGACCACGTTTATTTTCAGTACCCGGATGGACACGAGCCTGTCCTGGAAGATATTAATCTCGAAATTAAAGCTAAACAAAAAATCGGAATTCTAGGACCAACGGGCTCAGGTAAGTCCAGCTTAGTACTCCTTTTACAAAAGCTATATGAAGTTGATCGGGGTTGTTTGTCTTTTGATGGCATTGATGTTCGTGAAATAAACCGCTTTTGCCTCCGCCGTCAGGTTGGCCTAATCTTGCAGGAGTCTTATATTTACTCACGAAGCATAGCCGAAAACATTCGTTTTTCAAGCACTCATGCTTCTGATGACCTCGTCCGCCGCTATGCTAAAATTGCTCACCTAGACCAAGACATCAAGCAATTTAACCAAGGCTATGACACTCTTGTAGGTGAAGGTGGAGTAACTTTATCCGGTGGTCAAAGGCAGAGATTGGCTATTGCAAGGACCCTAATTCGAGACTGTCCTATTCTCATTTTTGATGACTCCCTTTCCGCTGTTGATACAGATACAGACCGAGAAATTAGGAAGTCTCTTGCTGACCGCCCCCAGGGAAGCACAACCATTATTATCTCCCACAGGATATCCTCCTTGTTTGATGCAGATAAGATCTTTGTCATAGAAAAAGGCAGGATCTGCCAAGCCGGCACACACTCAGACTTAATCAAGGAGGATGGCCTCTATAGAAGGGTTTACGATATCCAATATGACTGGGTCAAGGAATAGTAGGACAAAATATGGTAAAGAACAAACAAAAACATCAAAAAAGTGACAAGCAGGTTGAAAAAATCAACCCGCAAACTTGGGCTAAATTTATCAAGATGGCCGCTCCTAGCCGAAAGGTTTTTCTAAAACTTTTCAGTTCCTTAATCCTACTAGCCATCCTGGAAAACATCTCCCCTCTTTTAATCCGCTTTTCCATTAACTATTTCATAAAATATGAGGTCACAGATGGACTATTTACTTTTGCCTTAGCCTACCTGCTGATTATCATTGCCATCAGCCTTGGTATCCTTTTTTATATCAAGGCCTCGGGCCGCTTTGAAACAGACCTCTCCTACAATATCCGACAAAAAGGTTTCGCCCACCTCCAAGACCTATCTTTCTCCTATTACGACCGAACCCCCGTAGGCTGGATTTTGTCTCGCATGATCAACGATGTAACACGACTTTGCGAAGTGGTCTCCTTCAGCTTGATCGATTTAACCTGGGGTGGCATGACGATTATCGTTATCCTAGCAGCTATGCTATACATGAACTTTAAGCTAGCCCTTATCGCCTTGCTAGCCATTCCCCTCGTCATTATCCTCACCCACTATTTTCAAAAAGTGCTAATCACATTACAAAGAAAAATTCGCCAGATTAATTCGGAAATTACCGGAGAATTTACCGAAGGTATCACAGGAGCCAAAACCTCTAAGACCCTACTGAGAGAAGAGGCTAATGAACAAGAGTTTTTCAAAACAGTCGCCGAAATGAGAAAGGAATCGATTAAGGCAAGCCGCACATCAGCTTACTTTTTGCCCATAGTTTCTCTCATCGGTACAGTCGTTGCCGCCCTCATACTAACTATTGGCGGGCGTCAATATAGGCAAGGCCTCCTGGAAATCGGAACCCTCTACGCACTCTTTAGTTACGCCCTGAGGCTCTGGGACCCCATCCGCCAGGTCGCTAACGTCTTTCGAGAAGTTCAAGCGGCTCAAGCTGCTGCCGAAAGAGTAATTGGCCTCCTTAATGAAGAGGTTGAAATCACCGACAAAGCCGAAGTCATTACCCAATACGGCCTAGCTGATGGCCAAGGTAAAGAAGCGTGGCCCAAGATAAAGGGGCAAATAGAATTTAAAAACGTCTCCTTTGCCTATAAGCCCGGCGAACCGGTTATAGACCAGCTTAACCTCCTAATTAAAGCTGGTGAATCTCTAGCTATTGTCGGTGAAACCGGTGCCGGTAAAACTAGCCTGGTTAACCTGGCAGCCAGATTTTACGAACCCCAATCCGGACAAATTTTAATTGATGGTCTAGATATCACAAACCTACCCCAAGCCTGGCTCTATCAAAATCTGGGTTATGTCCTCCAAACCCCCTACCTCTTCAGTGGATCAATCGCTGACAATATCCGCTATGGTAGACTGGATGCCAGTATGGAAGAAGTGATTCAGGCAGCCAAACTGGTCCACGCCGATCGTTTTATCGAAAAACTGGATAACTCTTATGACACGTTAACCGGTCAAGCCGGCAGCAGACTTTCAACAGGTGAAAAACAACTCATCTCCTTGGCAAGGGCCGTCATAGCCGACCCCGCTATCTTGATCTTAGATGAAGCTTCATCTTCCATCGATACCGAAACCGAAAAGGAAGTTCAGGAAGCCATGGACCTGGTTCTCAAGGGACGAACCTCCCTCATCATTGCCCACCGCTTATCCACTATTAAAAATGCAGACCACATAATTGTGTTAGATAAGGGAAAAATCATCGAAGAGGGTCGTCACACCGATCTTATGGCCCGCAAAGGACGTTATTTTAAACTCTACACAGGTCAATTTACTATCAGCCAGAACTTATAGCTATCTGTACCCTGTCTCTTTAAGGATAGCTTTATTAAAAGTTCTCCCTGTGCTATTTTATTGGAAAAGAAAGGGTTCCATATGCAAGGCAGCAATTTTTCAGAAGCAAGTTTAATCATTCTGGCAATCGTTAAAAACCTGGCCAACTCAACCAAGGACCAGGTCCTTGATGCTGCGGTTAATTCCCTCTATCTTGACTATTTTGCCGCTGCCGAAGCCCTAGATATAGTGACACAAAAAAAATTGGTCCACTCTGCAGTCAACAAGGGCGAGTCTACCTTGGATAGTAAAGGCCAACCCGTCAAAAGGCTTAACCTAACCACTGCAGGTAACCAGGTCCTCGAAGCCTTGATCACAAGTCTGCCACAGCAAGTCTGGGAGTTCTTAGAAAAGGAAAACCGCCAAGTAGCCAAGGCAAAGTCCCTCACAGCTAGTTACCAAATAGATAGCGAAGGTCGCTACCTTGTCAGGCTGAAACAAGAGGCAGCAGGGGCTTTGGTAATTGACCTAATGCTCACCTTACCCAGCGAGGAACTAGCTCAGCAAGCCTGCCAAAATTGGCGGAATAACTCCGCCCGAATTTATGGTCAGATCATTCGTAACTTAAGTCAATCAGATCTCTGAAAACCACTGGAACTCCATATCACCTATTCTGACCCAGTCCCCATCTTCAAGACCGGCCTCAAGCAAGGCATCTTCCAGCCCTTTTCTCCGGATCAAACGCTGGAAGTAATAAAAAGACTCCCTATCCTCAAAATTAGTTGACCTGACTACACGCTCAATCCACTCACCCTTAACATTATAAAAATCGCCGTCAAAATCAATGGTGAAGGTTTCATAGGGACGGTAAAGGTGGTTTGTAAAATCTTCGTCCTCCGTTTGAAACTTTATCACAGCTGGTAGTTTAGAGATGTACTCTGCAGTTTTAGCCATCAGGCGGTCTACATTTTCCCCGGTTGCAGCCGAAATTAAAAAGACCTCAAACCCCCTCTTAGTCAGCTCAGCCTCAATCTGATCAACAAGGTCCCGGTCAGCTACATCAAGCTTATTAATGACCAGTAATCTAGGTCTTTCTAGCAAATCTTCCTGGTATTGGCCCAGCTCATATTCAATTAACTCAAACTGTTCAAGCACTTGGTCATAGTCGCCCATGGTAGGATCAAGGACCTGGAGAAACATTCTGGTCCGCTCAATATGGCGTAAAAAATCATGACCCAGGCCAACTCCTTCCGAAGCTCCTTCAATGAGTCCCGGCATATCTGCCATGACAAAGGAAATATCTGCATATTTAACCACTCCCAGGTGGGGAATCAGAGTGGTAAAGGGGTAGTTAGCAACCTTGGGTTTAGCGGATGTCACCCTAGCTAAAAGGCTTGACTTACCCACATTTGGAAAACCGATCAGCCCTACGTCTGCGACAAGTTTAAGTTCAAGCCTGAGGGTTCTTCTTTCCCCTTTTCCGCCTGCCCTGGCAAAACGAGGAGCTTGACGAACCGCCGTCTTAAAGTGGTTGTTTCCTAGGCCTCCTTGACCTCCTTTAGCAACCAAAAGTTCCTGATCTTCATCCGTCAGGTCAGCCAAAAGCTTTTCAGTTTCAGCATCATAAACCAGGGTTCCGACCGGAACATCTAGGTAAAGATCGGGGGCAGACTTACCGTAACAGAGAGAGCTACCACCATTATCTCCGGAATTAGCCTTAAAGGATCGCTTAAAACGATATTTTTGTAAGGTATTATCTCTGGAGTTAACCTTGATGATCACATTTCCGCCATGGCCACCATCACCACCATCCGGGCCACCTTCAGGTACAAATTTTTCGCGGCGGAAGGAGACTGCTCCGTCACCCCCATTACCTGCTGCAACTTCAATTGTCACTTGATCAAAAAACAAAACAACCTGCTTTCCTGGCTGGGATCCAGCCAACTATCAAAAAAGCCCGACTAAAAGCCGGGCTGGAATTACTTAAGCGATCTCAATAAAACTCAGCCTGAGGCTGGGAAAATAATGAGTCTAAACTAAATCAAATAAGACTTAGGCAACTGGATAAACGGAAACTTTTTTCCGCTGACGTCCCAGTCTCTCATAACGAACCTGGCCGTCAACTAAGGCAAAAAGGGTATCGTCCTTGCCCTTACCCACATTTTCACCAGGATGGATCTTGGTTCCTCTCTGACGGTAGATGATATTGCCGGCTAAGCAATACTGACCATCTCCTAATTTAGCACCTAAGCGTTTAGATCGTGAATCACGACCGTTTTTGGTACTACCAACACCCTTTTTACTGGCCAATAATTGTAAATTTACTCTAATCATGAATCTTCCTCTACTTTCACGATGGACAGGTATCTTTGTCCTTCAGCTAACTTTATCTGTTTTATCCCGATATAAGACGAAAACATCAAGGCTTCAGCACTAATCTTTACCCTATCTGTCAAACAATCGTAGTCATTGATCCGACAAGCAATCTTGCCTTCCTCAGCTGTGAAACTCATATCCTTTCCGACTTTCAGAAATTCAGTCAAAGTTCCAATTACCGTCTGACAAATCGCTGATACAGCACTACAAATGATATCCTCGCCCTTTTCGGCATAGTCGGCATGGCCTGTCATCTGAAAAGCCTTAACTCTATTCTGGCTATCAAAGACAAAAGCCGCCTGAATCATTGTTCTAGGCTATACCGGTAATTTTAAGCTTAGTATATGGCTGCCTGTGTCCGGTCTTGTTGCGATAAGTCTTTTTGGCACGATATTTAAAGATCACAATTTTTTTGCCCTTACCGTGCTTCACAATTTCAGCCTTGACACTTGCTCCCTCAACGAGGGGTTTACCTAACTTGAGGCCAGAATCATCTGACACTGCTAACACTTGGTCAAAAACGACCTCATCACCTGCTTCGCCGGCTAATTTTTCAACAAATATCTCGTCGCCTTCAGCAACCTTATATTGTTTACCGCCAGTTTTTATAATAGCGTACATCTCTTTTCCTCCCTGTAAACAGTCTCGCCTTCAAGGGTAGCTACTTATTGTCATTAAGGCTTCCAGAGAGGCCTTGGTGCAACTTGCAAGCATTTAAAAATAACCCGTCTCAGAGCGGTCGCCGAATTATGGTACCATCACAGCCACAAAATTGTCAAATCCAACTATTTAAAAAACCCGGGTCAGATGGCCCGGGCTTGAAAATATGTTTATTGCTTATTCGTTCTTAGTATACAACTTCTGTTTTTGGTAAGGTTTTAAGGGAGCCGTTTATATCCTTCGCCTTATCTGAAGAGCTATGAGATCCGTATCCACGTCCTGTGTAGCCGGCTCTAGCAATCTCAATCACAAAGGGAACGCTAGCTGTGGTGGATCCATCAGCAAACTCCATGTAGAAGTTATGGATACCTGCCGGCAGGCTATCCAGATAAGATTTTTTAAGGGTCAAGATCGTTGAGCCCTTTTTCACACTATAGTTGTCTCTGGAGACAAGCTTAGTGCCCCGTCTCAGACCAACAAAATGTTCATACTCACCATTAGATACAACAGTTAGACCAGAGCTTGAATTTTTATAGTATGTCTGGTAGTTACCTCTGATAATAATCAGACCCTTACCAAGGCTGCTACCCTTGACCGTTATAATAGCAACAGCTGTGGTAGATAAACCATCCTTGTCTGTCACCTTCAATTCAAGTCTATGGCTGCCGGCTTTTGTCAAATCAATGCTGGCTAGATCTAAGGCCTCAACCTTGTCGCTCAAGTCTGTACCATCTTTAGCCTGGGCTTTAACAATCAGATCTTTTATTTTAAGAACCTGGCCCTGGTTAAGGGTTATGTTTTTAAGTTCAAGAATCGGTTTAAATTTGTCATAGTAGGCCTGGGCCTGGTCAAGCTCTTTCTTGGCTTGATCATAGGCTTCCTTAACCGGCTCGTATCCAGTCTGAGCATTATCTTTCGCTGTTTGAGCTGCTTGTTTAGCCTGGTCTGCAGTTGTTTTTTTACCGGCTGCCTCAGCTTTAGCCTGGTCAGCAGCGGTCTTTGCACTCTCAGCCTTATCTCGGTCAGCCTGGGCCTTCGTTTGCCTATCCTTGGCAGCACTCACATCAGCTGCGGCTTTTTTAGCTTCTGCCCCAAAAGCATCCAGAGCCTTTTGGGCTTCATTTCGGGCCTCAGTTTTTTCATCTACAGCTGCTTGCTCTGTTTTAACGGCTTCTTGTTTAGTTTTTAAGTTTTCTTGTGCATCTGTAACTGCTTGCTCGGCTTCCTCAAGTTTTTTGCTTAAGTTCTTATTATCCTCTTTGTATTGGTCTAAGCCAGTCTGAGCAGTTGCCTGTGCTTGATTTGCTGCATCAAGCGCATCCTGGGCTGTTTTAACTGCTTCTGCAGCCTTGGCTTTAGCAGCTTCTTTTTCCTCTAATGTCTTTTCAGCAGCAGCAATGGCTTGTGCATTGTTGCTGAGAGCAGCCTGGCTGGCAGTCAAATTATCGGCTGCTGTCTGAGCCGCCTCTGTTGCTGTTTTAGCCTCTTTCTGAGCGGCTTCCAGGTCCGCTTTAGCTTTGTCGTAAGCTACTTGATCAGCCGGACTAGTAGAGTCACAAGCTCCTGCATCCAGTTTTGCTTTTAAGTCATTATAGTATTCGTCAAACCGTGCCTTATATTCCTCAATAGTGTAAACCTTGCCGCTAGCAGTAGGATTTAAAACCAGTGAATGGACTTCTCCATACATAGACGCTGGCCGGATAGCATAACCAGCAGTCTGGCTATCCTTCCCTTGAGACTCTCCCCACATCAGGTCATCTACTAAGTTTGTATAATGACCAACAGAGTTAATGTATGCAGCTTGCGCTTCCGGCCTATTTCTGAGGGCAGCATCCATCTCTGTTCTTGACTTTTTACCCTCAGCTCTCAGAGTGTCAAACCAATGTTTTTCGGCATCCCACCAACTCACAAGGGCACCTTCAACCCCTTCGGATCCCCAATAAAGATTTTCATAGGGTGGCTTATAAACTCTCGAGTGTTTAATTTTATTGTTAGACCAGTTAGCATTGGCCTGGGCTACAGCCATATCAAAATCGGAAATATTGAGAACAGATAATTTTCTGTTGTCTATTCCCTTGTCGCTTTGCCTCTTTGCATTGACCTTTACAAGGGCCTCAATGGACGCCTTCATCCTATCCAGGTCACGAGCGTCATCTTTCCCGGCAGTTCTCGTTGGCTCAAGGTAGCTTGTCCCGTCATCCGCTGTTTTCTCTGTAGTAAAAACAGCGAGGGCCTCGCTTGAACCATTAGCCTCAAAGAATCCTACCGAACCCTTATCCCATTGTTTTTTGGCTTCCTCTTTGACTTTTTGTGCGTCCGGTGGGCAGATTTTCTTCTCTGCTTCATCAAATGTCTTCTGGGCCTCTGCCAGCCTAGCCTCGGCTTCTGTTTTAGCCTTATTGGCATCATTGACCTTTGTCTGTGCGGTCGCTACAGCTTCTGTCAGGCCTTGAGTCTTGGCCTCTTCTGCTTGAACTGCAGCAGCAGCCTCTGAAACAGCCTCTTGAGCTGATTTTTCATCTTCTTTTCGGGCTGCGACGTCAGCCGTTTTCTCTTCAACAGCCTTGCTCTTGTCTGCTAAGTCTTTCTCCAGAGCTGCTAATTTTTTGACGTAGTTAGCATTGTCGTTTTTGACTTTTTCCAGATCTGCTTGCTTCTGTTGAAGGACCCCAGCTGCCTGGTCCGCTTCTTCCTTAGCTCTAGTTAAAGCGGTATTAGCAGCATCCAAGTCTTTTTGGGCATTTTCTAACTTTTCTTTTGCTGCTTTAAATTCAGGAGAATCATTACTCAGCTTGTTCAGGTTGGCCTCCGCCTCTTTAACAGCTTTCTTTGAGTTCTCAAGCTCTTGTTCAGCAGCCTCTAGCTTTGTAGCAGCATCCTTAGCTGTTTGATCAGCCTTTTGGACAGCAGCCTCCGCTTCTTTAGCCGCTTTGGTGCTTTTATCTAGCTCAGCCTGGGCTTTTTCCAGTGTTTCTTTAGCAGCTTTTTCCTTTGCTTCTGCTTCAGTAAACTGCTTTTGCTTATCCTCAAGTAGCTGTTTGGCCGCGGGCCCATCCTGAGGGTCAGTCTCTGTGCTGCCAGTCTGTTCTGCCAACAAGAAAGCCGGAAAGCTAGCTAGGGCCGATAAGGCAAGGCATAGGACGAGCACAAGGCTCAAAAATTTGTTTTTACGCATGCTGAGATAATTCATGTACATCTCCTTAAGTTAACTAATAAATATTTATCATATAATTAATCAGAGTGATGATAACATCTAGCTGAAAGCAGCACAAGATTCCTCTAATACCAGATAAGGAATTGTTCACGGAAGATATTTTGTTTGGAAATCAGGCGACCTAGAGGTCCCGTTTGACAAAGGAGTCTCGGGCAGTCCAAACCAGGCAGACTGCTAAAAAGATCCAGTAGACAAAAGGTAGCCAACCAGGCGTTTCGTAAACAAAGCCACTTGGGACAGAGGCACCAAAGATACTCACGGGAGAGTTGACATAGTTGTTAGTAAAACCGTCGTTGATGCCGGATATGAGGTAGGGACTGAGGTCCAAATACTCTAAGGGCATAAAGGCAAAGAAAGCATGGAAATTATTGTTAACCATCTTAGTAAAGTTATAGACCGACATGAGTCCATACTGGATGATCATGGTGACCCCTATTGTTATAGAAGTACTCCTCGTCACATTAGATAGGGCAAAGGCAATGAGTCCGACCATAACAACAAGAGGTAACTTACTGAAGAGGTAGGCAAAAATATAAAGCGCCATACCGGTATTTGTATAAATGCTATTATTAGCCCCGTTGAGGAAGCTGTAAACATCCAGGGTCAGAACCAGCCAAATGGTTAAGAGGAAGGCTATCGCTGTCAGCAAAATATTCAAAAGCTTGGCGTAAAAAATCTTGCTCCGCTTAACCGGGGCAATGATCAAGCCTTTGATTGAACCTGTTGCAATCTCCTGGGAAATACTGGCTCCTGCCAAGATAATTATGAGGAAAATCAGTCCTTCAGCAGCCACAGAAATCAAAAAGACTGTAAATTCAAAGCTCGACCTATCAGGTAGTTTACCACTTTCGTATACTTGCTCCAGATAGTGGTTAATCTGATCGACCGCCTGTCTTGATTCAGCAAGTTCAGCGTCTGTCATCGGCTCAAACATATTGTTGTACTGGTTTTCTATATCCTGCAAAAGTCCATCCCGTGTGGTCTGCCAATTTATAATCTGGTACAAGCCCGAGCTATTATTATCCCCCTGGGGGTTGATCTTGAGGTCAAGGTCAAGGTCACGCAGTGCCATCGCTTTCCTCTCCTGAGAGAGATTAGGATCGTTTTCAATCCTGGTCTTCTCACCCTCAATGTAAGCCCCATAATCTTTCTCTTTGAGGATTTTTTGGGTCTCTGCAATTTGAACATCAAGCTCGTCAGCTGTAAGCCCTGCATAAGGGCCGTATTGGGCTACTGACCTTATATATTGGTCATCCAGGCCAGCGTCAGAATCAAGAGCCGCCTTTGTTTCGCTCGTCTGGTCCAGCTCGAGAAATTGTTTGGCGTGGGTCAGGTCATTCAACCGGGTAAGGGCATCCCTGAGGAAGCCATCAGAAAAAAGGTTGACCTCATACTCCAAGGCCAATTCACTTTGTTCAACATCAGACCTCAGGTAATTATATTTAGAAACATTGTTGACCAGCTCGTTGTAAGCTTCAAAGCTATCTTGAGAAACTGAACCTTTAATCTTTTGCTCGACCGAAGCGAGTTGCTTTTTTGTGGTCTCCAATTGGTCTGCTATCGCCTCCTTATTTTCTGCAAAGGTCGACTGGTCTCTATCGTTAGCCTCAAAGATTTTATAGGACAAGGACAGCCCAACTATGCCCAAAATTAGCATGGCTAAAATCACATAAACTACTTTTTTATGGATAGTCTTGGTCCATTCATTTCGCGATAAGGCAATGAGTTTATTCAATGCTAACACCTCCTCCGGTAACAGAAAGGTAAAGTTCCTCTAAATTCGTTTGCTGGGGATGAACAGCCACAATCGATACATGAGCTTGGCTCAAGCGGAAAATGATTTCCGGTATCTCTCCCTCTTCAGTAGCTAAAACTAAGCTGTCTGCTTTAAGGGCTGAGAGAAGATTAGATTGGATGCTGGCACGGAGGAGGCTCAGAGCCTTATCTCTAGCCTGGCTGTCGGGAAACCTAAATACAGTTAGCTGTCGCTCGCTTTGCTTAAAGATCTGATTGATCGGTTGAACATCAATTAAACGGCCTTGGTCAATAATCATGACCCGGTCACAGATTTTCTGGATCTCAGGTAGCTGGTGGCTGGATATTAAAACAGCCGTCCCCTGCTTGTGAGCCAAATCTGCAAGGAGGTCTCGTAGCTCATGGATACCTGCCGGATCAAGACCATTGGTCGGTTCATCCAAAATTAAAACTTTTGGCTTATGGAGAATCGCCTGGGCTATACACATCCGCTGCTTCATACCTAGAGAATAGCGTTTAACTTTTTCATCTGCCCTCTTTTCCATATGGAGGAGCTTGATGACCTCATCGATCCTAGACTTGGGGACACCAGGGTGGAGGCGACGGTACATCTCTAAATTGAGACGGCCACTCAAGCTGAAATACATTTCCGGATTTTCGATAATGCCACCGATTGAAGCCATGGCTTCTTCATATTCTTCCTGGTGGTCTTTGCCAAGAATTGTAATCTGTCCCTGATCGACCGAGAGAAAACCCATGATCATCTTGATCGTTGTTGATTTTCCAGCCCCGTTAGGTCCTAGAAACCCTAAAATTTCACCCGAATAAAGATCAAAAGATAGGTCATCAATCACATGGCGTTTGCCAAAATACTTGTGGAGATTTTTTACTGAGAGATAAACTTCGTTAGTCATAAATCACCTAGTCATAGTAACTGCCGTACTTATAATTATATGCACCGGCGTGAATCAGCTCATCAGGAAAAATCGGCCCGGCCTTATAAATCTGCCAGGAGTCGCCCATCTTCTGCCAGTAAACAGTACCCGAAAGATAACTGTATTCCTGGCTGGAGAATCCTGCTGCCGTATCCCTGTTGCTAAAGTCAAGCAAGACATTGAGACCACAAGTGACTGTTGCCTTTTTAAGCATATTCCACTTAAAGACCCCCGGGTCTTCGTCCTCAATCATGTAGGAATCCACCATAAATTGGCTCTTCACTGACTCTCTAATCACATCCTTGAGGGCCTTTTCATGCCTATCAAAGGTAAGTTTGTCAGCGAAAAAAGCTTGCATCTGGTCAGCAACTTTTTGCCATTGTTTGTCTGCAATCACATCCGCCAAGCTTTCTAATTCCTGGGGTGTGACATCCGGAGCAAGGACCTTCTGACT
>CAMYEY010000028.1 GCA_947254895.1 uncultured Clostridia bacterium | reverse complement strand
CAGGACGTCTCGTGGGCTCGGAGATGTGTATAAGAGACAGCCATATCTGTTAGCTATTAATTCAATATACTCCCTGCTTATAGAAAAGATACGCTTACTAAAGCGGTCTTCCTTTTCCAGGTAAAGGGCTACAGGAATGTCACCTGAAAAATAGTCTAGCATAGCCAGAAGATTTGAATAGTCATCTTTTGTAAAATCCGCACTACAGCGAATGACCAATTTTAGGCCGGTAGCCGAAACCACTCCCGCTTCCGGCCGAGCCACCTGCTTGGAACCATCGACTAGTTCTTGTCCTTCAGCCCTATTAGAAAGCTCTTTACCTTTTTCACTCAAAGTAGCCTTCTGCATAAAGGGCTCAAACTCCGGATCATCAAGCCTTTGTTCCGCTTTTAACTCGATAATCTGATCAGCAATAAGGTTAGGATTTTGCTCATCCCTAAGGCTAATTTTTCCTTTTATTAAAAGCACCCTGTTCTCTTGAAGAATAAAGCGAACCTCATTATACACCTTGGGAAAAACCACAAGTTCATAGCTACCTTCCAAGTCTTCCATGGTCAAAAAAGCCATCTTATCATTGTTTTTTGTAAGATGTTCCTGCTTATTGAGAACAATACCAGCCATTACAACTTCTTGCCTATCGCGGACTTTAATATCGGGAACAGTCAAATCTTGGTTTGATAAATCCGGACTGCTATCCAAGGGAGGATCCTCTTCAGATTTCAGCTGAGAGCTCTCCAGATTGACTAAGTTTTTGATCAAGCCAATATACTCATCTAAAGGATTACCTGAAACATAAAATCCTAAGACCTCTTTTTCCATCGCCAAGCGTTGGCTCAGGGGATATTCTTTCAACCCTTGTGGATAGTTTGGTTCTAATATCTCCTGATCAGGCTTTCCCATAAGATCAAAGAGACTCAATTGGCCGTCCATGGCCTGGCCCTTAGCCTTTTGAGCATTGGCCATAAAATCCTCAAATACTGCCATCAGTTGGACCCGCGGCACACCAAAGCAATCCAAAGCAGAAGATTTAATTAAGCTCTCAACAGTTTTACGATTAATATCGAGTTTAACAATCCTCTTAATAAAATCTCCAAAAGTTTTAAATTTTCCCTTATGGTCTCGCTCTTGAATAACCTGCTGAATAGCTTTTTCCCCAACATTTTTAATGGCTCCCAGAGCAAAACGAATGGCCCCATCCTGTGCAGAAAAACGAGCTTGGCTGCTGTTAATATCAGGCGGTAAGACCTTTATGGCTGTTTTTTTACAAACTCTGACATAAGAAGCGGCTTTTCCTAAATTACCCAAAAAAGAGTTGAGCATGGCAGCCATAAATTCAACAGGATAGTAGTATTTAAGCCAGGCTGTCTGGTAAGCTAAGACAGCATAACCAGCAGCATGAGATTTATTAAAGGCGTAGCCGGCAAAGGCTTCAACCTCTTCAAAGATTTTATCAGCTACCTGCTCAGGGACGCCATTGGCCACTGCCCCCTTAACTTGTCGGCCACTTTCGTCTTCTCCTCCATGGATGAAAATTGACTTATAGCGGCGAAGAATTTCCGGTTTTTTCTTGGACATGGCCCGGCGAACATTGTCAGCCTGGCCCATAGAGAAACCGGCCAAGTCACGAACAATCTGCATGACCTGTTCCTGGTAGACAATACAACCATAAGTCATGTTGAGGATAGGCTCCAGCAGTTCATGATCATAGCTGATTTTATCCGGATTTCGCAGGGATTCTAAATATTTAGGAATCTGCTCCATAGGACCCGGCCGATACAGGGAAATACCTGCAATTACATCTTCGAGCCGACTTGGCTTCATCTCCTTGATAAAGGAGGTCATACCGCTTGATTCCAACTGAAAAACACCAGCTGTATCACCCATTCCCAACATTCTATAGACATTTTCATCATCGAAAGGAATCTGATCAAAATCGATCTTGACCCCATGATTTTTTGCTGCCATTTCTGCCGTATCGCGCATGACAGTCAAAGTTCTAAGGCCGAGAAAATCCATCTTGATCAGGCCTATACTTTCGATGACATCTTTATCATACTGAACGACCACCGCTTCATCATTAACAGAGAGCGGAGCAACCTCGACGATCGGAACATCAGCTATTACGACCCCGGCTGCATGGGTTGAAGCATGCCTGGGCATCCCCTCAAATTGCCTAGCCAGATCGATTATCTCTTTCGTTTGCGGATTATTATCATATTCCCTGCGTAAATCCTGACTCATCTCCAAGGCCTGGTCAATCCTTATATTGAGCATACTGGGGATTTGTTTAACAATATTAGATGTCTCGGCAAAAGAGAGGTCCAAGACCCTTGCCACATCACGAATTGACTGTCTAGCTGCTAAGGTCCCGAAAGTGATAATCTGGCAGACGTGGTCCACCCCATATTTCTCGGTCACATAGTCGATGATCTCCCCCCTCCGCTCATAGCAGAAATCCAGGTCAAAGTCAGGCATCGATACCCGGTCAGGATTTAAAAAGCGTTCAAAAAGAAGATTGAATTCGAGGGGATCAATATTCGTTATCCGCAAGGCATAAGCAACCAATGAACCTCCACCGGACCCCCTGCCAGGACCTACCATAATCTGTTTTTCATGGGCAAAACGAACAAAATCGTAAACAATCAGAAAATAATCAACAAAACCCATCCCTCTGATGACATCAAGCTCGTGTTTCAGGCGACTTTGATAGTCCTCAGGAGCAGCTTTAGCCCCTCTTTCTTTGAGTCTTGCTGCTAAACCTTGCTCTGCTAACTTGTGCAGGTAGTCGGAACTTGAAGAACCGTCCTCAGGCACAAATTTAGGTAAGTGCATTTGACCAAAGGGAATTTCTAAATTACAGCGGTCGGCAATAATCTGGGTATTGCTGATGGCTTCAGGTAGGTCGGAAAAAAATTCAGACATCTCTGCTTCTGATTTAATATAGAAATCATCGCTATCCATCCGCATCCGGTCTTGATCTTTAAGCTTTTTGCCGGTTTGCATACAGACAAGGACTTCATGTGCTTTGGCAGATTCCTGTTTAAGATAATGGCAATCATTAGTAGCTACCAAGGGCAAACCGGTTTCCCTGCTTAGCTCTCGCCAAGCCTTATTCACCTTAAGCTGTTCAGGCAAATGATTTGCCTGAACTTCAATATAGTAATTGTCCGGACCAAAAAGTTTTGCATAGCGTAAAGCGACCTCTTTAGCCGCTGTGTAGCCTTGACTGAGGTAGGTTACAGCCAACTCACCGGAAAGGCAAGCAGACAGGCCAATCAATCCTTCATGGTACTTTTCGAGGAGCTCCCAATCGATCCTTGGGCGGTAGTAAAAACCTTCAGTAAAAGCACAGGAAACAAGCCGCATAAGGTTTTGATAACCCTGATAGTCCTTAGCCAGCAAGACCAGGTGGTAAGGTTTACTATCGACTCCTGCCACCTTATCATGTCGCCCCCTGGGTGCCAGATAGACCTCACAGCCAATGATGGGCTTAAGGTTTTCTGCCTTCATTGCCCTATAAAACTCTATCACCCCGTACATAACACCATGGTCTGTGATGGCACAGGATGTCATCCCCAATTCTTTAAGACGGGGCACCAAATCCTGGATTCGGTTGGCCCCGTCTAGCAAACTATATTCTGTATGTAGGTGAAGGTGGGTGAAAGCCATTAACGCCCTACTCTCCCAGGAGTTCCTCTATATGGTTAACAACTGTATCCTGGTATTTTTCAAGTTTTTGCTGAGCTTTCTCCTCACTATCATCATAAAAGCCGAGGTAGATTTTGAGTTTAGGCTCAGTACCTGACGGTCTCACGGCAAACCAGTCTAATTCATCATCCAAACTGTAGAGCAAGACATTGGACTTAGGAAAGTCGGTCCGGATAACTTCACCCGTTTTAACATTCGTTATGTCACCAACTTGGAAGTCTTTTATTTCAGCAATAGGTAGGTCAGCAAAACCTAACTTTTTGCCGTCTCTCAAGATCTTCATAGCTCCTGAGATTTGCTCAGCACCCTTGATGCCGGTCCTCTGCATAGATACGGTCCTTTCAGCTGCAAAACCGTATTTATGGTAAATATCCAGCAGGTTGTCATACAGGGTTTTGCCTTGCTCAGCAGCAACCGCAGCCATCTCAGCGATCAACATAGTAGCAACAACAGCATCCTTATCACGGACAGAGGTTCCGGCCAAGTAACCAATACTTTCTTCAAAGCCAAATTGGAAATGCTCATCACCATTTTCATCTCGCTTAAAAATCTGTTCTGCAATATTTTTAAAACCGGTCAAAACCTCCGCTAAATCCGTCTTATAAGCCTTAGCAATCCGCCGGGTCAGCTTACTGGAAACAACCGTTGTTACGCAGAAAGATTTTTCAGGTAAAATGCCTTTTTTAGATTTTTCAGAAAGAATATACTCCATCAAAAGAAGACCAATCTGGTTTCCTGTCAGGACAATAAAGTCACCCTGGTTAGTCCTAACAGCAACCCCGGTACGGTCAGCATCCGGATCGGTTGCAATTAAAAGATCGGCTTTTTCTTTTTCTGCTAACTCTATCCCCATGGACATGGCCGCCCTCTCTTCCGGATTAGGATATGGGGCGGTTGGAAAATCACCATTTGGCTTAGCTTGCTCTTCGACAACAAGTATATTTTCAAAACCGAGAGTTTTGAGAATCCTGGTAACCGGTTTAAAGCCTGTACCATAGAGAGGCGTATAGGCAATTTTCAGATCTTTTTGCCTCTTGCAGGCTTCAGGGTTAATCGCAATTTGAAGCAACATGTCGTTGTAGTCTCGGTCAAAATCTTCTCCCATTTCTTGCCATAAATCACTAGCCCTTGCTTCTTCCAAGCTGGGAGCTGCATTGAGCATAGCTGAAAAATCTGACCTCTCATTCATCTTTTCCAAGACTTTTTCAGCTGCCTCTGCACCGAATTGGCCACCATCCTCGCCATAGGCCTTAAATCCGTTATAGATTTTAGGATTATGGCTGGCTGTAATCATAACACCACCCGCACAGTTGAAGTGTCGGATAGCAAATGACAGCATGGGTGTCGGCTTCAACTCATCAGCGATATAAATCTTGATACCATAGCCTACAAAAATCCTGGCCACAAGTTGAGCAAATTCCTTTGAAAAGTGTCTTGAATCATAAGAAATAGCTAAACCGCGCTTGCAAAAGTCCTGGCCTCTTTCCTTATAATAGCGTGCAAAACCATCTGCAGCTCGGGCAACCGTGTACATATTCATTCGGTTGGTACCTGCACCGAGTACTCCTCTGAGGCCGGCAGTGCCAAAGCTTAGGTCTTTATAAAAACGGTCTTCAATTTCATCTTGATCATCCTTTATGGATTCTAGTTCCATCCTTGTCTTATCATCCATATCGGGGTCATTTAACCAAAGTTTATATCTGTCTTGTGCTAAAGCCATAGAAAAACCTCCAACTCAATAGATTATATTGTAAATTGTAACATGAATTTAACAGCTTGGCATAGTCTCATATAGCCCCGGTCCAACCAGGTCATTTTCCACCATCCTGTCGTCCATCTAGTTCACCTTTTAAGATAAGGATATAGTCCCTAAGGGCAGCTGCTTCTTCAAACGCTAACTGTCTTGCAGCCTCCCTCATCTTTCCCTCTTCTGAACGGATCAGCTGTTTTAGCTCAGCAGTTGCCACTTCTTTCAGATCAGTTTCATCCAGGTATTCGTCTTTATCTTCCGCTAGTTTGACTTTTTCTTCTTGGTCTAACTCATAAGCCGTATCCACAATATCGTGGACCTCTTTTTTGATAGTTTGAGGAGTAACCCCATGTTCCTTATTAAAGGCTTGCTGAATCTCTCGTCTCCGATTTGTTTCTGTGATTGCCTGGTACATCGACTCCGTGACCTCATCAGCATAAAGGATTACCCGGCCGCGAACATTTCTAGCCGCCCTGCCCATGATCTGAACCAAGGAGGTCGTCGACCTTAAAAAACCTTCCTTATCTGCATCAAGTATAGCTATCAAAGAAACCTCTGGCAGGTCCAGTCCCTCTCGGAGCAAATTAATACCAACTAGGACATCAAACTTACCCTCCCTGAGCTGCTTTAAAATCTGTAGTCTCTCTACCGTCTTAATATCTGAATGGAGATATTTGACCTTAAGCCCCTCCCCCAAGAGAAAGTCCGTTAACTCTTCAGACATGCGTTTGGTCAGGGTAAGGATCAAGGTTCTTTCCCCTTCCTTAATGTTGGCCTTGATTTCATTAATCAAATCACTAATCTGGTCTTCAACAGGCCGGATAGAGATTACAGGATCAAGGAGTCCTGTAGGTCGGTTGATCTGCTCAACAAATTGGCTAGAATGTTCCTTTTCATACTTGCTGGGGGTTGCCGAGACAAAAACAGTCTGCCCCATCCTGGCTTCAAATTCTTTAAAATTCAAAGGTCTATTATCTAAGGCCGAAGGCAAGCGGAAACCATAGTCTACTAGAGATTGTTTTCTCGACCTATCTCCATTATACATAGCCCCAATCTGAGGAATTGTGACATGTGATTCATCTATCATCAGGAGGTAGTCATCCGGGAAAAAATCGAGCAAAGTATAGGGTGGAACGCCTACTAAGCGACCGTCGAAATGGCGGGAATAGTTTTCTATTCCTTTGCACATACCCGTCTCTAAGAGGAGCTCCATGTCATAGCGTGTCCTTTGCTCCAGGCGGTAAGCTTCGACTATTTTACCTGCCTTATTCAGTTCCTCCAGTCTCTCATCTAATTCCTCTAAAATATCCGCTACGGCCCTCTTGGTATTCTCCATAGTCGTAACATAGTGGCTGGCCGGATAGATCTGGGTATAGGACCGCCCTCTCACGCTTCTCGATGTCAGGGCATCAATTTCGATAATTCGGTCGATTTCATCGCCAAAAAATTCAATTCTAGTAATCAGGTCCTCAGACGAAGCCGGAAAAATATCCACAACATCTCCTCTGACCCGGAAATTACCTCGCCTCAGTTCAAAATCATTACGGACGTAAAGCATATTGACCAAGTCTTCTACCAGTTGTTCACGCGACTTCTGCATTCCCTGACGGAGGTTGAGCATCATGCTCCTATAGGACTCCGGTGATCCAATACCGTAGATGCAGGAAACTGAAGCTACCACTATCACATCCCTTCTCTCGAGGAGGGATGAGGTTGCTGAATGACGTAACCTATCTATTTCTTCATTAATGGCAGAATCTTTTTCAATATAGATATCCGAGGCTGCAATATAAGCTTCCGGCTGGTAGTAGTCATAGTAAGAAACAAAGTATTCAACCGCATTATTTGGGAAAAAGGCTGAAAACTCAGCTGCCAACTGGCCAGCCAAGGTCTTGTTATGCGCGATCACCAGAGTGGGTTTTTGTGTTTTTTCAATGACGTTAGCCATGGTAAAAGTTTTACCGGACCCCGTCACCCCTACGAGAGTTTGGGCCTTGTCCCCCCTGCTAATCCCAGACACCAACTGGTCTATAGCCTTAGGCTGGTCACCCCTGGGCTTGTAATCAGAAACAATTTCAAAAGCCTGCCCGGTCATCTCTGCCAATCCTCAAAATTGAAGGGCTTGTGAACCGGTTTCAGTAAACCTAGTGCCGTCATCTTTTCCCTAACCAGGGCAAAGTCTTGCCACATATCTAAGCGTTTGCTGGGATTACGTAGAAGATATGCCGGATGAAAAGTTGGCATGATAAAGTAGCCCTGTTTTTCAATCCACCTTCCTCTCACTTTGGAAATAGGTTCTTCTAGATTAGTAAAATACCGATAAGCGGTAGAACCAATCAAGACAATCACCTTCGGCTTAACTAGATTGAACTGATGACCAAACAAATTTTTACAGGCAATTGCTTCTTCTGCTGTCGGAGTCCTGTTTCCAGGCGGACGGCACTTCACAATATTGCAGATGTGGTAATCATCCTCTGTGAATTCTTGTGCCCTCAAAAGACTGTCCAACAGTTTACCTGATCTGCCGACAAAGGGTTTTCCCAATTTATCCTCATTAGCCCCCGGCCCCTCACCTACGAGCATCAACTTAGCTTCAAGCCCACCCCTGTAAACCACAACATTTTGCCGACTTTGGTAGAGGTCACACTTTTTGCAGGCTTGGCAGGCTTGCAAAAAGTCCTGCCAGGCTTGAGGTAATTGATAGAATTTCTCGTATTTTTCCGGCATTTTTTCTCCTAAACTAGTTATTTGTGACATGGCTACTCATAATGTCAATTTTAATACCTTCTACAGCCGTTCTGATCGCCAGGTCTGTATCATGTTGGTGGGGGTCAGACAAACCGCGGGCAGCCCTTTCCTGATTCCAAATAACATTTAGGACACAAGCAGCTCTGGCACCTAATACCTGGCTAACTATAAAGAGGGTAGCTGATTCCATCTCGGACCCCAGAACATTTGCCTTAAACCAAGCTTCCCATTTGTTTTTCAATTCATAGCCTATTGGCATCCTATCAGGATCATGCTGGCCGTAAAAAGAATCCTTACACTGAACGATACCCGTATGATAGCGACTATTATTTTGCTTTGCCGCCTCAACCAGGGAGGTCGTCAATGAAAAATCGGCAACAGCAGGAAATTCTTTTGGAACATACTCATCAGGTGTTCCATCCATCCGAACAGATCCGGTGGCAATGACTAAGTCACCACCCATGACATCCAACTTTATGCCTCCACAGGTCCCTATCCTAACAAAATTTCTCACCCCTGTTGCATAAAGTTCTTCAACACCAATAGCTGTCGATGGACCACCCATTCCGGTCGACATGACCAGAACCTTTTCCCCTGCAAGGCTACCTAACCAAGTGGTATATTCCCTGTTTTGGGCTAAAAATTGAGGCTCATCGAGATAGGCTGCAATCTTTTCAACCCGTCCGGGATCCCCCGGTAGAATCGCATACTTTGCTCCATGAGAATTATCTAACTGAATATGATACTGTTTATCCATCATCCACCCTCCTGCTTATATTTACTATATAATCTTACACTAGATTGTCTGCCAAAGATATGCAGCACCCGGAGTGATGCTAAAACTCCTAGTAGATCAGGCTTTTGATTGACTATTAACCTAAAAACCCATAAAGTAAGACCATAGTAGTTTTAACATAAACTATTCAAGGAGAAAAGAAGGAGAAAATTATGCCATTAGTAACCACTGAAAAAATGTTTAAAGACGCTTATGAGGGCGGCTACGCAATTGGTGCATTCAACGTCAACAATATGGAGATTATCCAAGGAATCGTTGAGGCCGGCAACGAACTCAAATCGCCCTTAATCTTACAAGTTTCCAAAGGTGCCAGAAGCTATGCCAACAGAACCTATTTGATGAAACTTGTTGAAGCTGCGGTTATTGAAACCGATATTCCCATAGCCCTCCACCTAGACCATGGTGACAGCTTTGAGTTATGCAAGGCTTGTATTGACGACGGCTTTACCTCAGTCATGATCGACGGCTCCCACCTTGAATATGAGGAGAACCTGGCCTTAACGAAAAAAGTTGTCGAATACGCCCACTCCAAAGGTGTTGTGGTCGAGGCGGAATTAGGTCGACTAGAGGGTGTCGAAGATGATATTAAGGTTACAGCTGAAGAGTCCAGCTATACCGATCCTGCTCAAGTGGAAGACTTTGTGACAAGGACAGGGTGTGACTCCTTAGCTATAGCTATCGGAACGAGCCATGGTGCCTACAAGTTTAAACCCGGTACAGATATTTCATTGAGATTCGACATCTTGGATGATATATCAAAGCGTCTACCCGGCTTCCCCATCGTTCTACACGGTGCTTCTTCTGTTATTCCTGAATTTGTTGAAATGATCAACGCCAATGGTGGCGCCTTAGAGGATGCTCTTGGATGTCCAGAACCTATGCTGAGAGAAGCTGCTAGAAGAGCTGTTTGTAAAATCAACATTGATTCTGATTTGCGTCTAGCTATGACAGGAACAATTAGGCGGATTTTCAACGAAAACCCAGCAGAGTTCGACCCTAGAAAATACTTAGGTCCGGCAAGAGATGCCATCAAAGGCCTGGTTGCCCACAAGATCACAGATGTTTTAGGTTCTGATGGTAAGGCATAAGTGGTAAACTCTTAAAACCCAAGTAAGCTTTAAGTTTAAAATAAAAAAGTCTAATTTGCAGGAAACCTGTAAATTAGACTTTTTGTTTGTTTCTATCTGTCTATGCAGATATCCAGTAAAGTGTATCTCAGGATAAGATAATCATCCTAAGTCCTGGAGGCGCTGGCTTGCCTGCGATAGGGTTTTCCGGTAATTTTCAAGTTTTTCTCTTTCCTTAGCAACCACTGCTTCCGGAGCCTTGCTCACAAAGCTCTCATTGGCCAACTTGCTTTCTGCCCTCTTGATCTCATTCTGACAATTTTCTATTTCGCCGAGAAGTCTCTTCTTTTCCTCTTCTATATCGATTAGGTCTGTTAAAGGTAGGTAGGCTGTCCCCTGACTAAAAGGTAAAGCTATGGCTGTATCAGCTATCCCCTGATTATCCTTTTGGACCTTGAGATCACTCAACATAGCCAAGTAACTGAGACTGGACTCTGAAGCCCGGAAAGCCGATGCCAATTCGTCTGATTCAGTCACAACGATCAGTCCAGATTTTCTTTTGTTGGCCACATTCATTTCAGACCTGATATTTCGAATGGATCTTACAATTTCGATCAGTAGGTCCATTGTTTTAGCATCATCGGAAAAATCCAACTTCCGGTCTTCCTCCGGATAAGCAGCCTGCATTAAAAGTCCATCACGGTGGAGAAGATAACTATAGATCTCCTCTGTAAAGAATGGCATAAAGGGATGTAGGAGAGCCAAACACCTACACAGAACATAATTCAAAATAGATTTGGCTACCAAAGCAGACCGGTCTTTTTCACGCAGGCGAGGTTTAACCATTTCTATATACCAATCACAGAAATTATCCCAGAGAAAGCTGTAGATTTTAGTCAGGGCCACACCAAAGTCATATTGGCCCATATTGTAATTAACTTCCTTAATCAGACCATTGAGCTTATGAAGAATCCACCGGTCCTCTAAAGCCAAGTTCTCTTGACTATAATCAAGCTCAAGGTCTGCAGCCCTTAAGTCTTCCTCAATATTCATCATGGTAAAGCGGAAGGCGTTCCAGATTTTATTGATAAAGTTACGACCGTTTTCTACCCGATCTTCCTTGTATCTCAGGTCATTTCCTACAGATACACCCGCAATGAGAGCAAATCGCAAGGCATCCGCACCGTACTGATCAACAACTTCTAAAGGATCAATACCATTACCTAAGGACTTGGACATCTTCCGTCCTTGCTCATCACGGACGATACCGTGAATAAGGACATCAGAAAAGGGTTTTTTACCGGTATAGTTGAGGCCAGAGAAGATCATCCGCGATACCCAGAAAGTAATAATATCATAGCCGGTTACGAGAACATTAGTAGGATAAAACTTCTGGTAGTCCTTACCTTCATGAGGCCAGCCCAGCGTCGAGAAGGGCCAGAGTGCAGATGAGAACCAGGTATCTAGGCTATCATCATCCTGGTGGAGTTTACTTGACTGACAATGTTGGCACTTCTGGGGAACGTGACCGACTTGGTCAGGCACTGTAATCTCACCACAATCTTCACAATACCAGGCCGGTATTCTGTGTCCCCACCAAAGCTGGCGAGAAATGTTCCAATCCCTAATATTTTCCATCCAGTGAAAATAACTCTTGGAAAAACGGTCCGGTATGAAGCGAATATCGTTTTCCTTGACAGCCTCAATGGCCGGCTTAGCTAAGTCCTTCATAGCCACAAACCACTGTTTAGAGACCCTTGGTTCGATGGTCGCATGGCAACGGTAACAGGTTCCCACGGAATGGTGGATATCTTCTGTCTTGATGAGGTAACCCTGTGTCTCCAAATCTTGGACAATTGCCTCTCTGGCTTCAGCTACAGTAAGTCCCTGATATTTTCCACCTGCCTCATTAATCGTAGCGTCCTCATTAAACACATTGATGATCTCTAAATGATGGCGTTCCCCCACTTCAAAATCGTTAGGGTCATGGGCCGGAGTTATTTTAACTACGCCGGTTCCAAATTCCGGATCAACATAGGCATCTGCTACGACAGGTATCTTTTTATTGACTAGGGGTAAAATAACTTCTTTCCCTACTATAGCCTTATAGCGGTCATCATCCGGGTGAACAGCTACTGCCGTATCACCAAGCATTGTCTCAGGCCTGGTCGTGGCCAATTCCAGATAGCCAGAACCATCTGCTAAGGGATAGCGGAGGTGCCAAAAGTGGCCAGGTAAATCCTCATACTCAACTTCTGCATCAGAGATAGAAGTAAGACAATGGGGGCACCAATTAATAATTCTTTCTCCCCTGTAAATGAGACCCTTATGGTAGAGGTCAATAAAGATTTTTTCAACCGCTTCGGACAAGCCTTCATCCATAGTAAAACGGAGGCGGGACCAATCACAGGATGAGCCCATACACTTAATTTGCTCAACAATACGGTTGCCGTACTTCTCCTTCCACTCCCAGGCTCTTTCCAAAAACTTATTTCTACCGAGATCTTCCTTAGTCAAGCCTTCTTCCCGCATAGCAGCAACGATCTTAGCCTCAGTAGCTATCGAGGCATGGTCAGTTCCGGGCAACCAAAGGGTTTCATAGCCTTGCATTCTTTTAAGGCGAACCAAGATATCTTGGATAGTGAGGTCTAGGGCGTGCCCCATATGAAGTACGCCCGTAATGTTCGGAGGCGGCATAACAAGGCTAAATGTTTCCTTGGTCGTTTCAGCATTCGCCTTAAAGCAACCATGGTCAAGCCAAGTTTGGTAAATATCTTCCTCTCGTTCACGGGCAACAAAGTTTTTTGCTATCTGATCAATCCTATTCATTATGTACCTCTTCTGCTCATTCTAACTGGTCTGAATCCCTGAAAATTCAATCCTATCTATAGTTATATCTCCTTTTGGGAGACCGGTTTGTAAAATAAATCTCAGTCGACTGATCCTTTTCAAGTCAACCGCCATGTTCTTGATTATAAAGCTTATCTTTTGCCAGGCCAAGACGTCATCGATTGTCTGCCAACTGGTTTTTGAGACCTGCCCAGACACATCAACTAATTCAAGAGCTAATTGTTTTTTACTATGATCAGCATTAAAAGCGTCAAGTTCCAACCTCGTCCATAGGCTGAGATCAAGGGGAGGATAGAGTGATGCATAGTGGAGAACGGGTTCAAAAATCACATCCTCTTGAACAAATTGGCCATCAGCCTGGTCATAGTGGACTTGCAGAGCAGCCGCTCCGGTTACTTTGTTGGAGTATTCTAATCGTAACTCAGCCTGACCTTGACTGACTTGCCAGAGAGGAAAGTAGCCGGGCTTATCCCCATCATTTAACTTGTGATCATAGGCTACTGCTGTGGGTACAGCCCAACCGATCAAGCGGTCACAAGCTAACCAATCATAACGGAGCGAATTGTCCGGCTTATCTCTAGATAGACGGAAAGGAACAACCGGCAAACCATTCTCCCCCTGAAGATTAGCCATCTGATTGAAGGTGGAAAAAGCATAAGAACAGGATGCCGGCTTAGAAATTTCCGGATGCCAGATCAGGGTTTTAATGCCGTAAAGTTGATTGGCCCTAGCGGGTAGATAAGGCGAATGATCTGAACAAATATTAAATCCTTTAATAGTCAAATCCTGCTCAGGGATACTGAGTCCACTACCGACATTGGCAAAACTCAAAAGAAGCTTATCCCCCACCCACTCGGCATATTTTAATTCCGGAGCTGATCGCGGTGTATTAACCTGGTAGGCCAGTCCCTGGGCAAGACGAAACATCCGAAGACCAACTTCTTCTTTAGCTATGGGGTTAAGTGGCCTGGCATAGATATGGTCCTGGTCTCTGATATAGTCTAGAGGCAGGTCATAAATCGTAACAAGGCCTGCCTGAAGGTCAAGTTGCCGCCTCGCGATCGTTAAAGATTCATTAAAATAGGACAGGCGCTTATCATCTTTTGCCGAGTAAAAATGGGCTGCTAATTGGCTATAAATAAAGTAAGGACCTCTCTTAAAGCTATGGCAAAGCTCTTTAATTTGGCCAGTAAATTTTTTAAGAGCCTGTCGATAGTATAAGGGTTGGTCTACATCTGATTCACCCTGGGCAAAGATGAGACCCCTGATGGAAATTCCGGATAAAGGAGCCAATTTCCGATCGTATATCAGGGAAGGCTGATTAATCGGACCGAGTTTGTTCGTTTGGTCAGCCTTTAATCTTGGACTTAATCTCATAGTCGGCCCTTGGTTTGGTAAAGCTATCTGTCTAATCTCGGGGCCCGGCTTTCCCTTCTCACCCAAGGAGAAATGCCAATTGGAGAAGACAGGCTGTCCTACCGAAAATCCTTGCCCTTCGACATGCTTCTCAATAATCTTATCCGACCTAATAGCTTTAGGAGAGAGCCAGGACTGGATCAGGCTATCGGGCTCCGCCAAATCATAGATGGCAACCGGGAGTTCTAATTTAGCTTGTAGATTTGCGGCAAAAGCCAAAGCAATCCCAGATATTCGGCTCAAATCATCTTGGTCAGCTCGTAGCCATAGTCCTTGATTGGTCGATCCCTGAGGGAGACAATCCGGGCCAAAATCAGCCCCTGTAAATTTAAAGACACGCAGGTAGCTCTGCTTTTGATAGTTCATCAGCTGGTTTTTAACATCAGTATAACAAGCTGGCATTGCCATGTTAGATTCACCTATAGCTAGCCAGACTTCACCAAAACAAATATTATCGATCTGGAGTCGGCTGCCAGCACAGGTCAGTGTCAACCGAAAAAAATCTTTAGAGCCCGCAAAGGCAGGAATCTGGCAAGAAAAATATCCTCGGCCGTCTGTTCTAAGTTGCTGGCTAAATACCAAACCATAATAATCCTTATCCGCAGGCTGGTCGAACCCACCCCGGGTAGCAATTTTAGCCTGATCAGGCTTCAGTTTATTTTGTCTATCAGCAAATCTTTCTAGTTTGACTTCTAACCAGGCCTGAGCCCTAGCCTGGCCATAGACATAGTTGCTTATCCCTTGTTGTAAGACCATATCATCTTGGAAATAAGCCGGTAATCTGAAACTCACTTGATCCACTAAAACACCCCAAAAAATTATTTGCCAACAATTATAACATTAGCTGCCTAAATATCGAAATAAAAAGAGAGGGGTCACCGCCCCCCTCTTAGCTTAGATTTAACAAAAGTACTACTATTTTTGATGAATCCTCTGCTGGAGTTCTTCCGTATACTTTTCATAGCCGGGCTTACCCAAAAGAGCAAACATATTGCGTTTATAAGCCTCAACCCCTGGTTGGTCAAAAGGATTTACACCCAGAACATACCCGGACACACCACAAGCAAACTCAAAGAAATAGATTAGGGCTCCCAAGTGCTCTGCATCAAGCTGAGCAATCTCCAACCTAATGGTCGGTGTACCCCCATCTTCATGGGCTAACATAGTACCTTGGAGGGCTGTCCGGTTAACTTCTTGCATGGTCTTACCCAGCAGATAATTTAGGCCATCTAAGTTTTGCTCATCATTAGGGATATCCAGCTCAGTCCTAGTTTTAACAAAATCGAGAACCGTCTCAAACATAATTCTGGCACCATCCTGGATAAATTGTCCCATAGAATGAAGGTCAGAGGTAAAGTTAACACCAGCCGGGAATAGGCCCTTGCCATCCTTACCCTCGCTCTCACCGTAGAGCTGCTTCCACCATTCATTGAAGAACATCAAACCCGGCTCATAATTAACGAGGATCTCTGTTGTAAAACCTCTTCTTAATAAAAGATTGCGCCAAGCTACATATCGAATAACTTGATTATCTTCTAGAT
>CAMYEY010000027.1 GCA_947254895.1 uncultured Clostridia bacterium | reverse complement strand
ATTCCAGGCTATGAGGATATTCCTTTAGCAAAGGATAAAGGTTTTGAAGACTATGAGTACCTCTTGCAATCATTTGGTCTTTGGGCGCCTAAAGGCACACCTAAAGCTGCTTTAGATTATATTTCAGATGTATTCAAAAAGGCAGCCGAGGATCCCGAGTGTCAGGAAAAGTTACATAAGTTAGCCTTTGCTAGTCGCTGGGAAAGCATAGAAGACTATAGCGAACTAGTGAAAAAAATACAGGAACAAACAGACGAAAAAGTTGTAAAACTTGTTAAGTAGATCTGCTTAGTGATTGCTTTAATAAATTGCGTGTGGTTGTTGGAACTGTAAGTTATCAATGCTACACGCAAATTTTTGTCGATTTTTTAGAGGGTAGAGGTGTTTTTGTGGGAGAGTTGGTTTTTTTACTTGTCATTGCAGCGTTAGCTATAGGAATGTTTGTGATGACCTTTTCTTTTCCGACTAGCATTGTGGATAAGTCAGGTGGGCC
The DNA here is from genome assembly GCA_947254895.1 of uncultured Clostridia bacterium. Lineage (GTDB taxonomy): Bacteria > Bacillota > Clostridia > Saccharofermentanales > DTU023 > UBA5436. The sequence continues at coordinate 15,624 of CAMYEY010000027.1, read as the reverse complement.
GGCCTTGTTTCCAAGGATTCTCATTGGCTTGCTCTTGCTTCTCTTAATCATAAGATTTATACAAATTTTGAAAGGTCGGAAGGAAAAGTTTTATTTTTTAGAGTTTTTTACCGGAAATAGACTGATTGTATTTCTCTCTTTAGTATTTCTTGTGGCTAGCATGAGTACACTAGGCTATGTCATCAGTACCTCGCTATTTGTTTTGGGATTAGTTAATCTTTTTTACGCAAAAGTACATGGCCAACTTGGTGGTTTGAAGAAAATAATCATTCGCAACATATCACTTCTAGTGCTAGTTGTTGGTGTTTATTGGTTTTTCCTTAATGTTTTGCATATTACCTTGCCTCAAGGGATTTTCTTTTAGTGATTGGAACTGTAGGAGAATAGCATGAGTGATATTTTAAGTGTATTTGTAAGTGTTTTTACTATAGAAAATATTTTATTAGTTTTTGGTGGGGCTGTTTTGGGGACAGTCTTTGGAGCTATTCCTGGATTAAATACGCCCATAGCCGTCGCTTTGGTTTTGCCTTTTACACTGGTTATGCCACCTATACCAAGTGTTGCTTTAATTATGGGTGTATATATGGGAGGAGTTGCGGGTGGTTTAGTATCTGCTATCTTACTTAAGATACCTGGTACTGCTGCTTCTGTTGCAACAACCTTTGATGGTTACCCAATGACTTTAAAAGGAAAATCGACAGAAGCTTTGCAAGTGGCTGTTTTTTCATCTTTCTTTGGTGGGGTGTTTAGTGCATTGATGTTATTTTTACTAGCCCCCCTCTTGTCTAAAATAGCGATTGGTTTTGGACCTTGGGAATATTTTGGGACATCAGTTTTTGCTTTAAGCTTGGTTTGTGCATTATCTAAGGGGAATCTGGTAAAAGGCTTTATAGCTACGCTGCTTGGACTTCTCATTAAAACGGTGGGCATGAGCCCTGTAGATGGGGTAGCCAGTCGTTTTACATTTGGAAGCTACAATTTGGAAAATGGATTTAATATTATAGCAATTGTTATCGGCGTATTCGCGTTACCGGAAATTATAAATAACTCTGCAGATTTAGCTCATAAGCTGGAACTAAGCAAGTTTAAAAAGATGCTCTTTTATATGCCTGGCATTAAAGATATCAAACGGCTGTTTGGTATCCTAATGAGGTCAAGTATCATTGGAACAATAATTGGTATTCTGCCGGGTATGGGTGGAGGCCCAGCGGGCATGATAGCCTACTCTCAAGCTCAGAAAACCTCTAAAAGGGCCGAAGAGTACGGTAAGGGTTGTGATGAGGGGGTTGCTGCTTCTGAGAGTGCTAACAATGCAACAACGGGTGGTGCCTTGATCACAATGCTTTCACTAGGAGTACCGGGTGATACTGTTACTGCTATCATATTAGGAGCTTTTATGATCCAGGGCATTCCTACCGGACCTGCTCTGAGTATCAGTGAGCCGCTCTTGTTCCGTTCAATTATTTTACTCGTCTTTTTAGCGAATATAGCTATGTTCATAGTTATGGCCATGAATCTGGGATGGGTTTCCAAAGTGGCTACAATATCAAGGGTATATTTGATCCCTTTAGTAGGAATGTTCTGTGTTACGGGCATTATTAGTGTAAATAACAATATTTTTGACGCCATCTATGCCATTGGTTTTGTTATTTTAGGATACATTCTAGACCGTAATGCTTACCCCATAGCCCCACTCATTTTAGGGGTTATCCTTGGGGGGATAGTAGAGGATAATTTAAGAAGATCATTAGTTTATTATGGCACCTTTGTCGATTGCTTAAAGCAACCTACAATTGGAACACTATTTGTTCTGATTGCTATTGCTGTACCGATTTACTATGCGTTTTCTAATTATCGTGAAACAAAAAAAGCCAAATCGATTAAAGGCTAGACTTTTCAATTTGTAGTAGATACGGAGACTATTATGAGAGCTATTATGATAATGTATGATTCGCTTAATAGGCGGTCTTTACCTAACTATGGTAATAGTGATACTGTTGCACCAAACTTTGATAGATTGTCGGATCAAACTGTATGTTTTGATAACTTTTATGTGGGAAGCTTACCTTGCATTCCTGCCCGTAGAGATTTGCATACTGGACGTTACAGCTTTTTGCACAGAAGTTGGGGGCCAGTTGAGCCATTTGATAATTCGGTGTTTGAATTGCTACAGAGGAGGGGTATCTATACCCACCTTATTACTGACCATTATCATTATTGGGAAGATGGTGGGGCAACTTACCATACAAGATATTCCTCTTGTGAAATGGTTAGAGGGCAAGAAGCGGATGCTTGGAGGCCAGATGTTGCAGAGCCGGAAGTACCTGAGCATGTAAAAACTATGAGAGAGTTTACACACCCAAAATGGTGGCGTGATAGTTGGCATAATAGAAAATATATCTCGGATACCAATGAGTGGCCGCAAAGTACTTGTTGTGATAGAGCTCTGGAATTTCTAGATAAAAACTCTAAAGAGGATAATTGGTTTTTGCAGGTTGAGATGTTTGATCCACATGAGCCATTTGATAGTCCGGAGGAGTTTAAAAACTTATATTCAGATGAGGCTGTACGTGATGAAAAAGTATTTGATTGGCCGCCTTATGCCCCTGTTACAGAGACAGAAGAACAGATTAGACTGGCAAGGCGAAACTATAAGGCCTTAGTATCCATGTGCGATAAAACCCTTGGCAGGCTACTTGATAAGATGGATGAATTGAATCTTTGGGAGGACACCCTGCTCATTGTAAACACAGATCATGGATTTTTATTGGGTGAAAAAGAGTGGTGGGCTAAGTCAGTTATGCCTTGCTATAACGAAATTGCACATACCCCTTTCTTTATCTGGGACCCACGCTATAAGCTAAAAAAATCCAGATCGAACTTTTTGGCACAAACCACAGATATAGCTCCTACTTTATTAGATTATTTTGGCCTAGACCAGCCAAAGGAAATGACAGGTGTTTCTATCAGTAAAACGTTAGAAAAGAGCGAGCCTATCCATGATAGTATCCTCTTTGGTTTTCATGGATCATTTGTCAACATCGTTTTTGATAATTATCTTTATATGAGAGCTTCAGCACGTGTAGACAATTCCCCTCTCTATGAATATACGGTTATGCCGACCCATCAACAAGGATTTTTCGGAGTAGAGGACTTAGCAGAAGCCAGTTTGCATGATGGTTTCTCTTTTACAAAAGGTGCAAAGGTTCTTAAAATTCCTGTTTTATCTAGATTGAAAAACGCAACTTTTTGCAACTCTTTCCAATACGGGAATTTGTTGTGGGACTTAAAAAATGATCCGGAACAAGAGATCCCGGTAGATGATTTGGATTTAGAGGCAAGAGCGATAAACCTCTTAATTGAGCAACTCATCAGGCATGAGGCCCCGGATGAACAATTCTTTAGGTTAGGATTAGATAAGAATAAAAAGTATGAAGCCAAGGATGTTGCGGAGGAGAGGCGGGCTCGCCCTAATTTTGACAGCTTTGATTTTTCTAAAGAATATGAGTGGGCTGACGATGTTAAACAAATGTTCATGTCGTTTTTAGGCTTAGTTCCCAAATCAATGCAGGATCAGTTTTTAGCTGATTTTGGGCTTGAACTTAAACAATTTGCTGAAAACAATCAAAGTTCAATTATTGATGCTAAGATTTTTGAAAACTTGGTTAAGAAATATTACAGTGATGATCCGGGGAAAAACTTTTATTTTGTAGAAAAGCTGAAAAGAAAATTATAAGCAAATATATAAGCAAAAAAGAGAACTCATTAAATTCAAAGGAAAGTGTGGGATGTGCATGCTTTCCTTTGTTGATGTGGTGCGATCTGTTTATTTTGGCAATATAAGGTGGGGATAGGTAACCTTGGCTCAGGAGTTATTTTAATGATCAGTATTTTAGTAAAACCGGCATCAGGCAATTGTCAGCTGGCCTGCGATTATTGTTTTTACTTAGATGAGGTAAAACGCAGAGTGCTTGGTAATTTTGACCTTATGAGTATTAGCGTCTTGGAAAACATGATTAAGAAAGTATTTTCGATTGCTAAACATTCTGTAAATATAGCTTTTCAAGGTGGAGAACCCCTTTTGGCCGGTCTGGATTTTTTTGAAAATTATATAGAACTGATTGATAAATATAATGTTAGAAATTTACCTGTAAATCATGCGCTACAAACCAATGGCATTTTGCTGGATGCAGAGTATGCTAACTTTTTTAAGAAACATGATTTTTTACTGGGGGTTTCTCTAGATGGTCCGAAAAACATTCATGATGCTTATAGGATATATCCCAATAAAAAATCTAGCTTTGATCAGGTTATGAAAGGGATCAATTTCTTAAGAGAGGCAGACGTTCCTTTTAATATACTTACTGTCGTAACAAACAAATTATCTGACAACGTTAGTGAAGCAGATACTTTTTTTAAGAAAGAAGATTTTAAATATCACCAGTACATCCCATGTATACAGCCGCAAAAAGTAAATTTAGGTCAAGAGCTGTTTTTAGATGCTGACCACTATGGAAAATTTCTATGTGAAAGTTTTGACCTTTGGTATAAAGATTTTATGGCAGGCCTAGTTAGTTATAATAGACATTTTGATAACTGGTTAGGGATGTTGCTAGGAATAATGCCAGAGCAGTGCGGTATGTCTGGACATTGTAATCCACAACTTGTAATAGAGAGCAATGGCAATGCTTACCCGTGTGACTTTTATTGTTCGGATAAGTATTGTCTGGGGTCGATTCTAAATAAAAGTTTATCGGACTTAGTTTCTAGTGAGATTGCTAAAAATTTTCTCCGAGAATCTTTAAAGATTGAACCTCAGTGTCAACAATGCAAATGGTCTTCCATTTGCCGAGGTGGTTGTCGAAGATATCGTGATGGAAATTCAGGGGAAATTGGACTCAATGTTTTTTGCTCTGCATACAAAAAATTTTTTAACTATGCCATTGATAGAATGCTAGCTATCGTGAACCGATAAAAAACAAATAATAAGGATGGAGATGTTGGATTAAATCATGAGTACGGAAATCACTAAATCAGAACGATTAAAACAAATATTTAAATCAACCATGGAAATTTCAGCAACGACTTTTGGTGGAGGATTTGTTATTGTTCCGTTGATGCGTAAGAAGTTTGTTGATGAACTGGGATGGATTGAAGAAGAGGAGATGCTAGATCTTGTTGCCATTGCCCAGTCATCTCCGGGTGCAATTGCTGTTAATGCCTCTATTATCGTAGGTTATCATATAGCTGGCGTGATCGGAGCACTAGTAGCTGCTGTAGGGACGATTATTCCACCATTTCTCATTATTTCTATAATTTCACTTTTTTACAAAGCTTTCCGCGATAATCGTATTGTCAGCATGGTTATGGCGGGGATGCTGGCGGGTGTTGCTGCTGTGATTCTAGATACAGTTATTAATTTAGCAAAACAGATTTTCAAATTGAAACGGATCCTGCCTGTCATAACCATGATCGTGGCCTTTGTTGCAGTATATTTTTTTAGGATTAGCATTATCCTTATCATTCTGGCATCGGCTTTGGTTGGACTGTTGGATAGTTTGATTCAGATAAAAAAGAGAAAAAATCAACAAACAAATTCCAAGCCGGATCGGAGAGGAGCTGAAAAATAGTGATTTATTTAAAACTTTTGCTCAGTTTTATTGAAATTGGTCTTTTCAGTATTGGCGGGGGATATGCTGCTATACCCTTAATACAAGAAGAAGTGGTAACGCAGCATGGCTGGTTAACCATGGCCCAATTTGCTGATATAGCTACGATAGCAGAGATGACCCCTGGTCCAATAGCAATCAATTCAGCAACCTTCGTGGGTATCAGGGTGGCAGGGATTCCGGGAGCAATTGTAGCCAGCCTTGGCTGTATTCTACCATCCTCGATCATAGTCCTGACTTTGGCTTTTCTATACTACAAATACAGAGAACTTACACTTGTGGGCGGTATCTTATCAGGTCTCAGACCTACTGTGGTTGCTACAATAGCGTCTGCTGCCTTAGCTATAATGGCTTTGGCCTTTTGTCAGATCAGCAGTTTTCTTGAACTCAGTTCAACAAGTAGTTTTGACTTTATAGCTATTTTTATTTTTGTTGTAGCTTTTCTCATCTTAAGAATAAAAAAACCGGATCCCATAAAAGTTATGTTGGGATCAGGTCTAGTTGGCTTGATCCTTTATTCCGTTTTTTAGTGGTGGCTTGTAACTTGCGTTTTTAGTTTGACCGGGCTACGTCCTGGTCAAACTTTTCTTCCCCTAACCTACACTCAACAATCTAAACAATTAATGGGCCGTAAAATGGCCAGTTGTTGTGCTTTGCTTACAATGATATAATGATTCAAAATTTATTGTGCCGCTGCCGCTTGGTCTTTTAGGGAGCTTGCTTGGTAAGGAGGAAGAGGAATGGGAAAGAAGATCATTTGTATTGATTCAGATGGATGTGCTATGGATACGATGACCATAAAGCATGTTCATATGTTTGGTCCCTTGGCTGTGGAGGTTTTCCAAATTAAGGATGAGGCTGCCTTTTTACAGCGGTGGAATGAGGTTAACCTCTATTCTATGACTCGGGGCATCAACCGTTTCCAGTCATTAGCTAAGTTACTCAATGAGTTTTCAGCTTCAATAGGCATCGAAGATTTTTCTTTGGATGAACTTACTGAATGGGTGGATACGACTCCGGAATTTTCTGAAGCGGCCTTGGAAAAGGCAGCAGACCGGACTGGAGACCTCATGTTGCATAAGGCACTTGAGTGGAGTCAGCTGGTTAACCAGGGAATAGCTCAAGACCTAGGGGTAGCTCAACTCCAGCCATTTTCCGGTGTTTTAGCTGCCTTGCAAATTATTAAAAGCAAGGGCCTAGAGATCGCGATCGTCAGTTCTGCCAACGAGCAAGCCATCAAAACAGAATGGACCCATTACGGTCTGATGCAGTATGTTGATTATGTTTATGGTCAAAGTTTTGGCCATAAGTCTGACTGCGTTAAAGACCTTCTGGAGCAAAAAGGTTATAGCAAGGAAAATATCCTTTTACTTGGTGATGCAGTTGGTGATAGGGATGCTGCCCTACAAAATGACATCTTTTTTTACCCTATTCTCGTCCGTAAAGAGGGAGAATCGTGGAAAGAATTTACGGACACATACCTGGATATCTTCATTTCGGGAGCCTTTGACCAGGTCCAGGCCAGTATCTTGGATAGATTTAGCAAACAATTTGATTAATAAAATATTTGTGAGGTTAAACTTATGCCACGGTTAGTAGATTTGACAAAAAAACCCTATTACTTGACTGAGAAGCAGGTTGATTGGGTTGAAAAGACTCTAGGTGCTATGACTTTAGAAGAAAAGATCGGACAGCTTTTCTTTAATCTCTTTTTTAGTGAAGAAAATCAGTACAATAAAACCAAGCTTGATAACAGGAAAATCATCGAAAAATATCATATTGGAGGTGCCCGCTACCAGGGAGGGGACTCTGCTCAGGTGCAAAAACTCCTCAACAACCTTCAGGAATATAGCAAAATTCCCTTGCTTATTGCAGCAAACTGTGACTCTGGCGGCAATGGGGCTTGTAGTGATGGTACCTACATAGCCTCTGGGGCAGCTTCGGAGGCTGCAGGGGTTCCGGATGTGGCATACCATGCAGGTTATGTTTCCGCTAAAGAGGCACAGGCCTTGGGTATCAATGTTAACTTTGACCCCTGTGTGGATATCTTATTCAACTGGCGTAACACCATCGTGAATACGAGAGCTTATGGCGACACCGCAGACAAGGTTATAGAGTATACATCAGCCTATATTGATGGCTTTGAGGCGGCTTCTTCAGGCCAGATGATAACCTGTATTAAGCACTTTCCGGGCGACGGCATTGAGGAGCGAGACCAACACATGGTTTTAGGAATCAATGATCTTTCTGTTGAAGAGTGGGATGCCTCTTTTGGGCGTGTTTATAAACACCACATTGACCGAGGGGTTCCTATGATGATGGCTGGTCACATCGCTATGCCTACCTATTCTAAACACCTCAACCCACAATTGGATGATGAACATATTTTGCCGGCAACACTCTCTCCAGAGTTGATCACAGGCCTACTGAAGGAGCAACTAGGTTTTAACGGCTTGCTAGTGACGGATGCAAGCCACATGTTGGGGATGACGGCCTCTATGCCTCGAAAAGATTATGTGCCCTTATCCATTGCTGCCGGTTGTGATATGTTTCTCTTTTTCAATGAGTTAGATGAAGACTTTAATTACATGCTCCAAGGTTACAAGTCGGGGATTATCACTCCTGAACGCCTTGATGATGCAGTGAGAAGAATCTTGGGGCTAAAGGCCAGGCTGGATTTAGCCGGTAAAGGGGCAAGAGGAGAACTCCAGAAAAGCGGAGATGCATTGGAGGTCATTGGCTGCCCAGAGCACCTAGAATATGCAAGAGAAGCTGCTGATGCAAGCATTTGCCTGCTTAAAGATAAGTTAAATGTCTTGCCCTTGAATCCAGACAAGCACAAGAGGTTGCTAGTGAACTATGTGCGAAATAATATGGGCGATCTGGCTAACCATACGGAACCTGCAGATTGCATGAAGGAAGAACTTGAACGCAGGGGATTTACTGTAACCATGAATTATGGTGAAAGCCGTGTGAAGGGGTCAGTGGAGGAATTTAAGAAAAAGTATGATGCCGTCATATTGATTGTCGATATTTTTGGCTATGCCTCGCAAAATAATTATAGAATTGATTGGCCTTGTGCTGTTAGTAACGCTATGCCTTGGTATCAGTATGAGCTTCCGACAGTTGGTATTTCTCTGAACTACACCACCCACCTTCATGACTTAAGCATGATGCGTACGTTTATTAACGCCTACAGCAATACACCGACGGTCATCAAAGCACTGGTATCCAAGTTAGTTGGAGAAACGAATTTCAAAGGAAAAGCGAATGATTTAGTCTGGTGTAATCAATGGGAAAACCTTCACCGCTAAAGATAGAACCGCTAAGAGATTATGCAAGGTAAACAAAAGATCTAGGGGTGCTGATCGCCAAAAACAACCTTTGCACAATAAAAGGCTGGCTATTTAGTTGATAATAATCTATAATAGCAAGCACCTGTTGATGGATGAAATCCTGAAAGGCCATTTGCCAGCATATAATGAGGGCCTTAAGCCTTTTGGCTAGCAACCGGCAAAAGACGTACAGGGGGAGACGGTGGACATATGCTGTATCCACAAGTAAATAAAATTAGAAATGTGCTATCCCTAGACGGGGTCTGGGACTTTAAATTAGCAGGAGACGATATAGCCATAGAGCAGCTTTCAAGTAACTCCTATTTTCAGGATGCGATTGCCATGCCGGTACCTGCTTCTTACAATGATATCTACCCGGGAAAAAGCTTTCGCGAGCATTCTGGCAATGTCGTATACCGGCGTTCTTTTTCGGTTAATGAACCAATGCTGGAGGGTTTGCTCTGGCTGCGTTTTGAAAGTGTAACCCACAGGGCCACCGCTTATCTTAATGGTCAATTGCTAGGAGAGCACATCGGCGGTTTCCTACCCTTTGAGTTTGAAATTAGTAACAAGGTATCGCTTGGTGAAAACGAGGTAATCGTTGTTGTCAATAACATTGTCGACTATTCGACCTTGCCTTGTGGACGGGTACAAGTGATTGAGGATAGTACAGGCAAGGCTACACGCTATAATTTCCCTAATTTTGATTTTTTCAACTATAGCGGGATCATGCGGCCAGTCAAGCTATATTCAACACCGACTTGCTACATCCAAGATGTTTCTATCACGGCAGATTCAAAAGGAAATGTGACTTGGGATGTGGATGTTGCTGCAAAAGACTCTTCCCTTGAAGGCGACCAGGCAGGTTACCAGGTAGCTGTTGAAATTAAAGATGCGGATGGGGAGGTTGTTTTTAGGTCTGAGCAGGCTGAGGGCCACGGGCTTGTAGATCCAATCAAGACTTGGAGTACCGACCACCCTTACCTTTATGGCTTTTGCGTTAAGCTGAGCAAGGCAGGCAAACTGGTTGATGTCTACGATGAAAGCTTCGGTTTCAGGACGGTAGAGGTTAAGCCTGATGGTGTTTACTTAAACGGTCACAAGGTTTATTTGAAGGGCTTTGGCAAGCATGAAGACTTTCCCGTGATAGGACGTGGCTTTAACGAGGCTGTCAATGTCAAAGATATTGCCTTGCTTAAGTGGATGGGGGCAAACTCCTTTAGAACCAGCCACTATCCCTATTCCGAAGAAATGATGTATCTGTGTGACCGAGAAGGGATATTGGTTATCGATGAAGTGCCTGCCGTAGGCCTGAATATAGGCTTTTCGGCAACAGGATTACTGGGCGGAGACCCCTCTGATACTTGGTCTGAGTTAACCACAGGCGATAATCACCGACGTGCTATTGAAGAATTGGTCAAAAGGGATAAAAACCATCCCTGCGTCATTATGTGGAGTGTGGCTAATGAGCCGGCATCCCAGGCGGATGGTGCCCTGGAATACTTTGCACCCATGTTTGACCTGTTCCGTACACTCGATCCGCAAAAGAGGCCGGTCACCTTGGTGACCTATGATGGTGCAACAGCAGAAACCTGTAAAATTCCGGAGTTGTGTGATGTGATTTGCATTAATCGCTACTATGGTTGGTACCAGGAAGAATACAGCTTGGATCTAGCGGCTGAGAGTTTACGTAAGACTTTTACCAGTTATCGCGAGAGATGTCCGGATAAGCCTATCATGCTCACAGAGTATGGGGCTGACACCATAGCCGGCATGCACGATATTAATGCTGGCCTCTTTTCTGAAGAGTACCAAGTAGAGTTTTTAAAGACATATTCTAAGGTTTTAGATGAATTTGATTTTGTGGCCGGCGAGCATGTTTGGAATTTTGCAGACTTTGCAACAGCTGCCAATATTAAGCGAGTGCAGGGCAATAAAAAAGGTGCCTTTACAAGAGAGAGAGAGCCCAAGATGGCTGCCTGGTATTTGAGAGATAGGTGGAAAAACAAGAACTCAGGTACTAAATAGCCATACGTTTTGGTTAAGCAATGTAGGAACAAAAGGCTGGTTGAGGAGATCAATCAACTTTTGTTACTCGCTTGTTGTTAGTAATTAGAAAGTGAGGTGTCATGTGAGCAAGAGGAGTTCTCTAAATCAGACAAGAAAAAGAGATATGATGGCTGGCCTAGCCTTCATTTTGCCGGGGTTCATAGGCTTTTTGTTGTTCGTTTTGATTCCGGTCATCCTGTCCTTGATGATTTCTTTTTGCAAATGGAACTTTATGGAAGGTTTCGATGCAATACGTTTTATCGGCCTGGATAACTTCAAGAACATGTTATCAGATGAATGGTTCAGGGTTTCCTATTGGAATAATATTGTCTTTACAGCTGTGACAATACCTATTTTAACCATTTTGGGCTTGGTCTTGGCAAACTTGCTGAACCGGCATGTCTTTGGGGGTAAGAAGGCACAGATTATGTACTTTATACCCTACATTGCCAGTGTTGTTGCGGTTTGTGTTGTGTGGCAGGTCCTGCTGCAACCTAGTTATGGTCCGGTGAACCAGTTCTTGATGTCCATCGGGATAGAAAATCCCCCCAAATGGTTAGCTGACCTAAAGTGGGCCTTGCCGTCCATTATGGTTGTTTATATCTGGCAAAACGTGGGTTACTTTGCTGTTGTCTATATGTCGGGTCTCAAGAGCATTCCCGAGGATGTTTACGAAGCCGCATCAATCGATGGGGCAGGTACCATCAGGCAGTTCTTTTCTATTACAGTCCCCCTTGTCAAACCAACCACATTTTTCTTGATCACAATGGGAATTATTGGATCATTTAAAATCTTTGACCACATTAGTGTTATGACCCAGGGTGGTCCTGGCAATGCAACATCGGTCATGGCTTTTTATATCTATCGCAAAGCCTTTGAACAGTATGATATGGGCTACGCGAATGCCTTGGCCTGGGCCTTGTTTGTTTTGATCTTTGTTGTGACGGTTGTTCAATATAAGATGCAAGATAAATATACCAATGAGTAAGGGGAGGTGAAGTATGAGTAAAGCAAAAACAGTTAAAATAAAAAATAGGGATCTCCCTATCAGCAAGATTATTGTCACTGCTATTATCTGGCTTATTGGAATCACGATGCTCTTACCCCTAATCTGGATGATTTCATCTTCTTTAAAATTTGAGACAGATGTTTTTAGCTTTCCAATTAAGTGGATACCAGACCGCTGGAGGGCTATTGAAAACTACAAGGAAGTTTGGGGCGGATCCTATAATTTTCCCCTTTATTACTGGAATTCAGTAAAAGTGACCATAGCGGCAACTTTTGCCCAGGTTTTCGTGTCCTCTTTGGGTGCCTATGGATTTTCTAAGATCAAATGGAAAAATCGAGACCGTTTGTTCCTCATCTATCTGGCAACTATGATGATTCCTCAACAGGTTACTATTGTTTCGCAATTTATCATTCTAAGGTCCATCAATCTCTATAATACGCACATGGGTCTGGTCTTACTCTGGACTTTCAGTGTTTATGGTGTCTTCCTGCTCCGGCAGGCTATGATGGGGGTACCTGAATCGCTTTCGGAGTCTGCTAAAATAGATGGGGCTAATCATTGGCAAATTTACAGCAAGATTATCCTGCCCTTGATTACACCTTCCATTGCTACTTTAGCTATCTTGAAATTTGTTTGGACCTGGAATGATTACCAGTTACCCTTGGTCTTTTTGAATGACCCGAAACTCTTTACACTTCAGCTTGGCATGAGGCAATTTGCATCAGAAGCTGGAACATATTATGCGCTGACAATGGCAGCGGCGGTGTCTGCTATTTTGCCGCTTATTATAATATTCTTTGTTGGACAAAGATATGTCATTGATGGTATCGCAAGCGGTGCTGTCAAGGGCTAATGAAGTATTAGGAGGAAAAATGCTGTATGAGAAGAAGTAAACTTATGAGAATGCTACTATTGTTGTTAGTCGTTTCGATGACTTTAGTAGCCTGTGGTGGCGGGTCTAAGGATGATGGAAAAACTGCAGACGGCAATGTAGAATTACGTTTTCTGACTTGGGAAAGCAATTTTAGGGATGTTAACCAAAAAGCAGCTGAGGCTTACCACGAGGCAAACCCAAATGTCACCGTTAAATTTGAATATTATGGTGACCAGAACAGTGCAGAGTACGATAAAAAAGTAGACCTCATGATTTTGGGAAATGAAGCTATTGATATTACAGCAGCTTCATCATATGGCAAGCATGCTCAAAGAGCTTCTGCCGGAACCTATATTGACTTAGGCCCTTTATTTGAAAAAGAGGGTGTTAAGACCGATGATGTTTACAACTTTTCACCAAAAATTAATGGCAAACAGTATGGTATTACCGGCGACTGGAAATCATGGCTCGTTTTACTGAACAAGGATATGTTGGATGAAGCTGGCCTCCCTGTTCCCTCGCTGGACTGGACCTGGGATGACTATGCTGAATATTGCCGTAAGCTCACAAAGGGTGAGGGTGCTGAGAAGGTATACGGTTCCTATTTCCATAACTGGGATGTCTATTGCCAGATGTCTAGCTATAGTGTGAAACTCGACAACCCCTTCTTTAAAGAAGACGGCGTATTGAACTTTGATGCCCCTTATATCAAGGATTGGCTCGAATTCAGAAATAATCTAGAGAATGTTGAAAAAGTATCCACACCATTTGAAGATGTCAAGGCAATGAATATGAATTACCGCGCCCAATTCTTTAATGGTGATATGGCCATGTTGCCAATTGGCACTTGGATGATCTCTGAGCTTGCTGACCAGAGTAAGTTCCCTCACGATTTCGTGACAACCTTTGCTCCACTACCTATGTGGCCAGATGGCGGAACAGCAGGTAGGACCTTTACAGAGTCGCACTACTATTCTATTCCCAAAACATCTAAGCATGTGGATGAAGCCTTTAAATTTTTGCGCTGGTATACCACAGAGGGTATGAGAATGAGAGGCGTCAGTATCCCTAACACCAAAGATGTTGATCGATTTGAAATGTTCTCAGGTATGATCCAGGACCAAAAATATGTGGATATGGATGCTCTCAAAGCAGTTTTAGGTAATCCTAAATGGGAGGATAACGTTTCCACGATTGTTCCACCTTACAACCAGGATATTCAGAGCATCTTACTGGAGGAGTGTGATAAGTACCTCCTTGGCAATCAAGATGTTGACACGACCATTGCCAATATCATGGATAAAGGTAATGCAGTTATTGAGGCTAATAAATAGAGGTGGAAACATCTCATCTGTCAATGTTGCAAAGAAGGAGAGAAATCTCCTTCTTTGCTCTAAACGGGTTAATGTGTGAACCACTTGTCTTGCTGTGGAGAATGAGATGGCTCGGGAACAGGGTATGGTTGAAATCGTCAGGTCAAATTATAGAAAACTCATAGCTTGTAGCCTTATTTGTTATTTGGTTAATATCCCATCATTAATTTTTTCTTTATACTTGGCAGGTTGGGCTCTTGATATTTATTTTCCGGGCTTTGACTTTGATCGCACGGTAAAAGTTTTTCTTGACATGGGCTATACAGCGGAGCAAAGCGTACAGTCCGCCCTCTATCAGGAACTGTTTCTTTATTTTTTGTTTATTGCTATTTTTATAGGCTTCCACTTAACGGTAGTGGGCCCTTTTAATTCTGGACTAACACAGGTATACAAGTCCATCATACTCAACGAACCCGTCTTCTTGCTGAGTGATTTTAAAGACGCTGTGAAGAAAAACTTTCAGCAAACCCTAAGTCACTCGCTGGTTGCCTTTGGATTGACCTGCTTGTTGTTACTGGTCTCTTATCTCTATGGTGAACTTCCATTAAAGAGTTGGATGACTGCTGTTCTCAGGTCATGCCTTTTTGTTTTGTTTTTTATGCACGTCATCGTCCAACCCTATGTCAATTTATTATTACTGGAAGAGGGAATGACTTTAAGAAAAAAATATATCATTGCATTACAACTGGCAGCAGGGACCATGCCGTCCAATTTTTTAAGCCTTATAGGCAGCCTGGTCAGCCTGTTGATAGTTCCTTTGTTTTGTTATTTTATTGTGCCAGGCTATGCCCTCGTTGTGAGCACTGTCTATTTGATTCTGTTTGGTACAGCCCTGTCACAGGTACTGTTTTATAGAAATGCCCTAGTGAATATGAATCGTTACTATGGCTTAGAGAGGAATGGAGATTAAATGCGAGAAGTAATTTTGGTTGTTGATATTGGCACATCGAGCATGAGGTTAGCAGCCTTAGACTTAACGGGTGAATTTTTATGGACAAATCGAAGAAGTTATAAGCCGGATTATTTAGCGGAAAATAGGGTAGAACAGGATCCTGAAACCTGGTTGAACAGCCTGGATGAACTCATGCTTCAGTTTTCTGCGGAGTCTCACTTGCTAGATAAGGTAGCGGCCCTTTCTATTACCTCCCAAAGATCATCGGTTATAGCGATCGACAAAGAGGGTAAGGCTTTACGTCCAGCCCTTATGTGGCAGGACAGAAGGCACGATACAATATGTCAAAGACTGGCAGCCTCTAATGAGCAACTCCATGATATAGCCGGTTCAAGAGTTAACACGGCTTATTCAGGCCCCAAG
>CAMYEY010000026.1 GCA_947254895.1 uncultured Clostridia bacterium | reverse complement strand
ATAGACTGGCCACCGTACTGGCTGGAAGCAACCTGGGCGATGATCTGGGTAGTTACCGTGCAGGCAACTTGGAAAGATTTAGGTGTATCGATCATCTTACCATTGATCATGGTCCCGTTATCCAACATATCTTTGAGGTTGATCAAGCAGCAATTGAACATAGGCTGGATCATATAGTCCATATCGTGGACGTGGATAGCACCTGTTTCATGGGCTTCAAGGACGTCAGTTGGGAGGATCAGCCTCTTGGCAATATCTTTGGAAACTTCGCCGGCGATCAAGTCTCTCTGGGTAGAAATGATAGTCGCATTTTTATTGGAATTTTCGTCTCTGAGATCAGCATCTGTCTGTTTGAGGATAGCATTGATAACAGAGTCGGTCGTATTGGTCTGGCGCTTGTAAGCTTGAACAGACTTATAACTCTCATAAGCTTTAGCGGTTGAGGCATTACCCTTTTCGATCAAGGCGTAGTAAACTAAGTCCTCGATCTGGTAAACAGAAATATTTTTTTTGCCAGATTCCTCAGCTTGTTTAAAAATCTCATCTGCGATTTCCTGGGCTTGGCCCGCAACATATTCACCTTGGGGTGAGTTCATGGCCTGCTCGATAGCAATAGTAATCTTGTCTTTGGTAAAATCGACAACTTGGCCGTTTCTCTTGATAACTTGCATATTGATTTCCTCCTCATAGAATAGCCGTTATAGTCAACATCCGGCACAAACAAACTCTCTATAGGCTGGCCGAGATGAACGTATCCTTAATGCTGTTTCATGGTATATCTACCAGAAATAAAAGTCAAGGAGAAAATACAATATATTGTGTTACACTTTCGTTACCACTACCATATGTAGTTGCATCTAACTTGTCTAAGATAGCCTAAGACTAGGCTTTGCAGGCTTTTCCAGTCTAATTTTCATCCTTAAAATTGGAGTAAATCAGTGAACTCTGCCCCAATGAGATCTGCCAAGTCCTGGGCAGATAAAAAGATCTGCTGGCCTATTTGGCCAGCAGAAACAGCAATCTTATCGACTAAAAGAGCAGATTCATCAATAAAGGTAGGAAATTGCTTTTTCATCGCTATAGGTGAGCAACCCCCATGGATATAGCCGGTCAGGGGCTTGAGGTCCTTTTGAGCCAGCATATCCAGCTTCTTCTCTCTGCAAGCTTGAGCAGCTTTCTTGAGGTCCAACTTTTCAGCAACAGGCACCACAAAGACATAGTGGTTGCGTCCAGCCACTGTAACTAAAGTTTTAAAGACCTCTTCCGGGGTCAGGCCAAGCCGTTCAGCCGCTGTTACTCCATCCAGATGGCCATCAGATATGTCATAAGATAAGGGCTGATAAGTGACCTGCTGTTGGTCTAATAACCGCATAGCGTTGGTTTTTTGCATTTAAATATCCTTCTCTAAAAGGCTTGAAGCCTATCCCCTAACCCAAATTGAGCTTGAGATCCTTTGCCTTGATCCAACCAAGCTTACGGAAGACCCTGGCAAAAATCCAGGTCAAGATGGCAGGGAGGACAAAGCTGATCAGGAAAAGGTTGAGGTAATCCATACCACCGGCTTTAAGGCCTTCAAGCCCATAGGACAAGGCGGCCTCTGAGGGATTAAACCAACCCGTGACAAGACCTATGGGGCCAACCAGGCCGGAAGTACCCATACCGGAAGAAATAGGCGGTCCGTTCATTTCCAGCTTAAACACCAGGGTCGAAAGAGGACCTGTAATAGCTGAAGCTAGAATAGGAGGTAGCCATATTTTAGGATTTTTGACTATATTAGGCATCTGAAGCATCGAGGTGCCAAGTCCTTGGGCGACCAAGCCCCCCAGACCATTTTCAGGATAAGACATGACAGCAAAGCCTACCATTTGAGCACAGCAACCGGCATGGGCAGCACCGCCAGCCAGGCCGACTAAACCAAAGGCCGCAGCTATAGCTGCCGAACTGATCGGCAAGGTCAGGGCAATCCCCATGAGGACAGAAACCAAGATACCCATTAAGAGGGGCTGCTGGTTGGTAGCCCAGACAATAGCATTGCCTACGCTGGTTGCTAATTGACCGATACCCGGAGCAAGGCTGCTGGCAAGTCCGATACCAACTAAGAGGGTAACCAAGGGGGTGACCAGAATATCTACCTTGGTCGTCTTGGAAACCAATTTGCCACATTCACAAGCCAAGAGGGCAACGACCAAAACAGCCAAAGGTCCTCCGGCTCCAGCCAAATCATTGGCCGCCAGACCGACACCCGCCAGTGTAAAAAGGACTAGTGCCGGCGCCTTAAGAGAATAGCCGATAGCCACAGCCATGGCCGGGCCGGTTGCCTTAGAGGCATAAGAACCGGCCAGAGCCAACCAGCTACCTAAACTGCTTTCAATCCCAACCAGTCCGGCTAAACTGTTGACAATAGTCCCAATTAAGAGGGAGGCAAAAAGCCCAAGAGCCATCGCCCCTAAAGCATCAACAGCATATCTTTGAAAAGAAATCTCAATGTTTTTCCGTTTGAGGAAAGAACGCAGACCCGAAACAGTTTCCCGGTTTTTTTCTTCTTTTTCAGCCAACAAGGACTCCCTCAAGAGAGGTTCATCACCTTCCCTAGCAGGTTTGGTGTCAGCCTCCAATAAAGTTTTTTGGTAAAAAGTGTCATCTTTGGCGGCTTGTGTCACTTTATTCTTTTCTTCGTTTTTCATACAGGTATATCCATCCTAAACTAAGCTTCCTTTAAAAATGTCCGATAGGCCCTGTATGCGTTATAAACATCCAGTTTGGCCGTAACTTCAAAACAGGAGTGCATGGCTAAAACACCGACACCCGAATCGATCACATTCATACCGGTCTTGGCAAAGTATTTAGCAATGGTTCCACCACCACCCCAATCGACCTTGCCTAACTCGCAAATTTGATAAGGCACATCTGCTTGGTCAAACAAACCAGTCACATAAGCTAAGAATTCAGCATGACTATCGTTTGTAGAAACCTTGCCGCCTGCCCCGGTATACTTGTTTAGCCCAATACCACAATTGAGATAGCAACTATTCAAGGGGTCGGAAACCTCTGCATAAGAGGGGTCATAGGCATTGCATACGTCAGATGAAAGAAGGTTGCTGTTGAGGTAAAATTCAGCGAGTTCCGCCTGGCCAGGTTCTCGGCCTAAGATCATTTCATGAAGCAGGTTAAACTTGTACTGAAAAGCCGAAGACTGGGCCCCCGTATTGCCATCACTACCTATCTCTTCCTTATCGACCAAAAGAATAGCAGCTGTCCGCTCCGGATTTTCAACTTCAGAAAGAGCCCTAAGTGAGGTATAGGCACAGACACGGTCATCTTGGCCATAAGCACCGATAAGAGAACGATCTAGGCCTACATCACGAGCCTTTTGTGCCGGAACAACTTCAATTTCTGCCCGGTGGAAGTCTACTTCCCTAATGCCATAACGGTCATGTAGGAGGGCCAAGATCGCCAGTTTAAAGCGGTCAGACAGGTCTTTTTCCGGATAAGGTATGCTGCCGATAAGGAGGTTCATCTTTTCCGGATCGACAAATTGAGTCATCTTTTTATCTCTGAGATGTTTATCTAAATGAGGTAAGAGGTCAGTGATTGTAAAGACCGGATCATCCTCAGACTCACCAATATTAATCTCCTGTTTGCTTCCGTCAGCTAGGTAAACAATGCCATGTATCGCTAGAGCGGTCGATAGCCACTGGTATTTTTTGATCCCCCCATAATAGTGAGTCTTGAAATAAACAAGCTCAGTATCTTCCATAAGAGGATTGGGCTTAAGGTCTAAACGGGGGGAGTCGACGTGGGAACCCACAATCTGCCAGCCTTCCCGGGGCTCTTTTTGGCCAATCACGGCAGCGATTAAGCTTTTATCATGCATGGTCAGAAAGACCTTATCACCTGCCTTAAGCCTGTTAAATTTACTGATATCCTGAAAGCCGGCTGCAGTTAAACCTTGGACCGCCAGATCAATAAAGCGGCGTTCCGTTTTTCCATAGTCTAAGGCTTTTTTATAGTCATCAGCAAAGGCAAAGATAGTCTCCAAATCCGCTGCCTGTGTGTCCCAACGGTTAATTTTTTGTTTAAATAATTGTGCTTTTAATTGTTCTCCTTGGCTTTGTTTTTTCATGTGAAAAATACCTTTCTAATATCTAATTTCTAGTATCTAATTTTAGCTGCTAATTATTATAGTCCTTTATCCAATTGCTTCAAAAATTCCAACCATTTTTTTATCTTAGCTTCATAGCCCATTTCCGTTGGCTCATAATAGACTGCATCCTTAACTTCAGCCGGTAAAAACTGCATTTTGGCATAGTGGTAGGGGTAGTCGTGGGCATACTTATAGCCTTCAGAATAGCCAAGCTTTGTCATCTCATCAATTGGAGCATTGCGCAATTGGTAAGGGATATCCCCTGTCCTTTTTTGCCGAACATCAGCAAGGGCCTGGTCTATTCCCTTATAGGCAGCATTTGATTTGGGTGAAGTGGCAACTGCTAAGGCCGCCTCAGCTAAAATAATTCTGGCTTCAGGTAAACCGATCATCTTGACAGCTTGATAGGCTGCGACTGCTATAGGTAACATCTGTGGATTTGCCAGACCAACATCTTCAGCCGCACAAATCACGATCCGCCTAGCCAAAAACTCAACATCTTCGCCCCCCTGGATGGCTCTAGCCAAGTAAAAGAGGGTCGCATCCGGCTGACTTCCCCGCATAGACTTAATCAGGGCAGAGATCGTATCATAGTGGGCCTCTCCCCCCTTATCAAAGGCCGGACTCCTCTTCTGCATACAGTCCCTAATGGTCGGAAGATCAATTACCAGTTTCCCTGCTTGATCGGCCTTGCCGGTTAAGATAGCCAGCTCGAGCCCCCTAAGGGCAATCCGGGCATCACCATCGGATAGGTCAGCGATAAAGTCCAGGGCATCAGCCTGCAAGTCGACCGATAAGTGGCCGTAACCCCTCTCCCTGTCTGTCAAAGCCTGGCGGATAATCTCCTTGATATTGTCTTGGGTCAAAGGCTTAAGTTGAAAGACCGTCGATCTTGAAATCAAGGCTTTATTGACTTCAAAATAGGGGTTTTCCGTGGTCGCTCCGATTAAGATAAGTGTCCCATCCTCCACTTGGGGTAAAAGAGCATCCTGCTGGGCCTTGTTAAAACGGTGAATTTCATCGATAAAGAGCAAGGTTCGGCCTGCCGGATTGAGGATATGGTTTTGGGTCTCCTCAATGACAGCTTTGATGTCCTTGACCCCGGAAGTGACGGCATTAAGTTTTTTAAAGGGAATGTTACTCGTCTTGGCAATCACTCGGGCCAGACTGGTTTTGCCTGTACCGGGAGGCCCGAAGAGGATGATAGAACTCATCCTATCCGCTTCAATCATCCGCCTCAGCATCTTGCCCGGACCCAAGATATGATCTTGGCCGACATAGTCTGCCAAGCTTTGGGGAGCCATCCTATAAGCCAAGGGTTGCTTTACTTGCACACTCTGCCTCTTTTCTCAGCCCTAAAGTAACTTTTGCCTAATCCTGTAAGCTTTGATAGAGGGGGTAACGGCGGCATAGCCGGCCTACCCGGTCGGTAATCTCTGCCTCGTGGCGGTCAAAATCAAATATAGCCATAGCAATCAGGTCGGCTATCTCTTGCATATCTGCCTCAACCAGACCTCGGCTGGTCAGAGCCGGGGTCCCTAGTCTGAGTCCGGATGTTATAGTCGGCTTCTCCTCATCAAAGGGGATAGCATTTTTATTTGTTGTAATTTTGACAGAGTCCAGTCTGGATTCAAGTTCCTTACCGCTGATCCCTGTTCCCCTGAGGTCTACCAGGATTAAGTGGTTATCTGTCCCCCCAGTTACCAGCTTTACCCCTTTTGCCTTAAGTTCAGCCGCCAGAGTTTTAGCATTCTTAATAATCTGGCCTGCATAATCTTTAAATTCAGGCTTGAGGGCCTCGCCCAGGGCTATCGCTTTGGCCGCAATCACATGTTCCAGAGGTCCTCCCTGACTGCCCGGAAAAACTGCCGAATTGATCTTTTTAGCATACTCTTCACGGCAGAAAATCATACCTCCCCTAGGGCCCCTGAGGGTCTTATGGGTTGTGGTAGTAACAAAGTCAGCATAAGGTATTGGATTCATATGGTAACCGGCTGCAACCAGACCGGCGATATGGGCCATATCCACCATAAGGTAGGCCCCGACAGCATCTGCAATTTCCCTAAATTTAGCAAAATCAAGTTTACGGGGGTAGGCTGAAGCACCAGCTATAATGAGCTTGGGTTTAACCTCTTTAGCCCGGTCCAGAACATGGTCATAGTCTAGTTGACAGCTATCGGCTTCAACTTGATAGGCATGGGCATCAAAATACTTACCCGAAATATTAATCTTCATGCCATGTGTAAGGTGGCCACCGTGGTTGAGGTCCATCCCTAAAATGCGGTCACCCGGATTGAGCACAGCAAAGAAGACGGCTGTATTGGCCTGGGCACCGGAATGTGGCTGAACATTGACATGGTCTGCCCCAAAGAGCTCTTTTGCCCGATCGATAGCCAGCTGTTCAACTACATCTACATACTGACAACCACCATAGTAGCGCCGACCGGGATAACCCTCAGCATACTTATTGGTCAAAACTGAACCTTGGGCCTCCAAGACTGCCTGGCTGACAAAGTTTTCTGAAGCAATAAGCTCCAGGTGGTCCTGCTGTCGGGTCAATTCCCCCATAATAGCTGCATAAATCTGTGGATCTTGTTCGTGAATAGCTTGATAAACCATCCTACTACCTCCCAAATATTAAGTTAACCGGTCTAAAGGCTGTAAGGACTAGCCTCGGCCTATGGTTAAAGAATAAATTCTTCGATTTTACTTAGTCCTTGTTCGACCAAGCCATCAAGGTCTAAACCGGCTTCTGCCCTAAGGCAGTCCTTATGAGTCGGTTTAATCTTGGGATGCTTGGCCACAAAAACCGTACAGCAATCCTCATAGGGAAGAATTGAAGTATCATAAGTGGCGATATCTCTAGCAAGTTTAATGGTGTCATTTTTATCAGTCCCTATCAGGGGTCTAAAAATAGGTCGCCGACTAACCTCGTTAGTACAAGCAAGAGCCTCAACAGTTTGACTGGCAACTTGACCCAGGCTTTCTCCTGTAATCAGGCAGGGAATCCCTTCACGGGCTGCCAATTTATCAGCTATCCGAATCATTGTCCGCCGCATGATAACCGTCAGCATCTCTGCCTTTACCTTGCTATTGAGTTCCAACTGGATATCGGTAAAATCCACCACATGTAGCCTAAAGCGGCCGGAAAAATCTGAAATTCTCTTAGCCAGGTCAACCACCTTTTGCTTAGCCTGATCACTGGTATAAGGGAAAGTGTGAAAGTATATCCCATCTAGCTGCAGGCCGCGCGAAGCCATAAGGAAACCGGCTACTGGACTATCAATGCCTCCCGACAAGAGGAGGAGACCCTTACCGGCCGTACCTACAGGCAGGCCCTTGTGGGCAGGCTGAACTTGGTGGTAAAGGTAAGTATCTTCCCTAATTTCCAGCCGGATTTCAAGGTCCGGATTATGGACGTCTACCCGGGCCTGGTCCGGGTAAGTATCGAGGACGAGGGCTCCCAGACGGCTATTAAGCTCATAAGAGTTCAAAGGGAAATTTTTATTTATCCGCCGAGTTTCAAACTTAAAGCTATGCTTTTGTCCATCAGCAAAAAGCTCCTGACAATAGACCTTCACTTGTTCAAAGAGCTCATCTTCCTGGCTGGGAAAACGCCTGACCGGGCTAGCTGAAACATAGCCAAAGACATCCTTAATGCCGGCTAAAACCCTATCTCTCGGAAACGCTTGGGTCTCCCCTTCCCGGTTTTCGATATAAACCCTGGATTGGTCCTGATAGAGTTTTAGACCCGGTAGGTCACGCAGGCGGTACTTCATATTTTTAATAAGGCGCTTGATAAAGCTGTTGCGATTTTGCCCCTTGAGGGCAATTTCGCCTAGCCTAACCAAGACCAGTTCTTGATAGTCAACCATCTTTTCTCAACTTTCAAATCTTGTTGACCTCAAGTGTAACGATTATAGGGCGTATTTAGCAAGTGCCTGGCTGATCTTTTGGACTAATTCGTCAATTTCTTCTTCACTATTTGTCGGATCAAGGCTAATCCGTAAAATGTGTCGATCCATTTGAGACGGCAACTTTAAGGCTTTGAGGACAGGATTTTGTTCAGACTTCTTGGACGAACAAGCTGAACCTATGGATAGGGCAATTCCCCAACTGGCTAAAACATTAAGTAGGCTTTCTGCCCTAAGTCCCGGAAAACAGATTGACAATATGTGAGGAACTCCATCCTCCGGTGAAAGCAAGGTGTAGTTGACCTTTGCGGCTCCAAGCCGGTTTAAGAGATAGCTTTTGAGTTGGGTTACAGTAGCCAAATCACGCTCAAAATTTTGGGCCAACCTCTTTAGACAAAAGGCAGCTGTTGCAACCAGGGCCGGATTTTCCGTACCGGACCTAAGGCCGGACTGCTGGCCGCCGCCATGGATCAGGCTCTCAATCCGGGTCCCCCGGGCCAGGTAGAGGAGGCCGATCCCCTTCGGACTGCCAATTTTATGGAGAGAGAAAGAGGCCAGGTTTGGGCCGAGTTGATTCAGGCAAAGAGGGATCTTGCCAAGGCTTTGAACAGCATCAATATGGATAGGGAGCCCCGGCTGGATCTGATTTTTAAGTTTAACGATTTCCTCGATGGGGTTGACTGAACCCAAGACATTATTCACCTGAATAATAGTCAAGAGGTCATAAGAGTTCTGCCTAAGGCAAGCAGCCAAATGTTCAAGATCAACCTTGCCCTGACTATCAACTTTCAGGTAGTCCACCTGGTAGTCGAGCTGGTCGACGAGAAATCTAAGGCTTGCATTTGTCGCAGGATGTTCCAGGGGGCTGGTTAAAATTCTCCGATTTTTCGGATTGGGGGCATAGGCTATCCCCTTCAAGGCCGTATTAATAGATTCCGTAGCACCTGAGGTTATCAGGAGTTCTTCCGGCTGACAGGACAAAATTTCCGCCATCTGTCTCTTAGACTCTCTGATAGATTCCGCTGCCTCAAAGGCAGCAGGGTAACGGGCAGCGGGGTTATAATTATTACGGATAAGTTGTTCGGCGTAGAAATCTACCACTTCCCGGTCGATCAAGCCGGTAGCTGTATGGTCAAAATAAAGCAAGTCTCTACCTCAATTGCTTAAGCTTTTTTATCTTGTTCGGGTCTCCTTGGACCCAGCCAAGCTCGTTTCTAGTTAAGTTCTAATTGAACCAGGTCCGGCCGCAAGGCAACCTTTAAAACCTCACAAACATGGCCATTCCTGGCATAGAGGGGGCCCTCGATTGCTAGGATAAAGGTCCTCTTAGCTATGTTCAGGTTCTTAGCCTCCCTGTTTTTAGCAGGTCTGGATAGGATCTTGAGGCTCCCTTTTTGAGGTAGCATGGCATACTTGTTAGATTTAATATCAACCATCCTCTTACCTGCTGCTATGCTCTGGCCCAGCTCAGGAAACATCTGGACAGGAATATAAGATGCACAAGTACCCAAGATTACATCATCAATCTTCATGGGCCACTCGGCTAACCAATAACCGGGATGGGGCTTATTAGCAGGAAATTTAAAGAGGCGGTCTAATTCCGGGTCAGGCTCAACCAGCTTAACCGGCTTAAGGCCGACCCCCTCATAAGTATCAAAATTCAGGAAAGAAAAAGTCAGGGCGTTGAAATGCTCGATCAGCAATCTCTCCGGTTCAGAAGCGACATAAGTCCCCTTGCCTTTTTCAATCACCAAGACCCCATCGGCAACCAGGTCGGAGATGGCCTGTCTGACCGTTGGCCGGCTCAAGTCATGCTCCTTACAGAGGTCAAGCTCAGACGGGATCCTGTCACCGGGCTTGTAATAGCCATCTTGTATGTCCTCTACCAAGACTTCTCGTAACTGGGCGTAAAGGGGAATGCTGCTATGTTTATCTAGTCTCATCGTCTTATCTCCAATTAATTTTCATCTTTTACAGTATGTAAATACATCTTATCATAAAAGAATGAGCTTTCTAGCTTTTCAGACTGATGTAATGACAACTTAATAATGGCTTGAAACTTTAACCTCTCTCCCGATAAACCGCCCCTTGGCTACCCTACTTAAAAGTTAAAATACTTAATCTTGCTGACTCCACCGTGTTCGTCAAGTTGGACTGATGCCAAAAGAAAAACCAAATCATCCACCTCTAATTGACGCGAGGTGACATAATATTCTGCCAGATGCTTAATGCGCCTGACCTTATCAGCATCAAGAGCTGCTATAGCTTGATCCTCAAAATCATTTCCCCTTCTAGCTTTTACTTCAATGATCGCCAGGCGTTGCCCCTTAATCATAATAAGGTCAATTTCTGTATGGTGTTTCAGCCAAAAATTATGCTCCAAGAGCCTATATCCCAGCCCTCCAAGATTTGTAGCAACAGCTTTTTCACCTATGTCACCCTTAGCCTTGCCGGAGTCTACCCTGGTTTGGCCCAACTTTAACTTATTGAGGAAACTGAGGCGGTGGATTGGGCAAGGTCCAAGTTCTTTCAAGGCTTGATAGTGGGCTTCAGTCCCATAACCCTTATGGCCGGCAAAATTATAGCCAGGAAAAGTCTTGTCATACTCAGCCATGCAGCGGTCCCGGCTAACTTTAGCCAAAATGGAAGCAGCTGCTATGCTATTAGACCTGGCATCCCCCTTGATAAAACTACGTTGGGCCGGTAAACGTTCATCTTGAAGTCTAACCTGGTCTAGGAGGACGATCTGGGGCCGGGATTCCAACTTTAAAATAGCCTCAACCATCCCCTGTTTGGTGGCTCCTAAAATATTAAATTGTTCAATACTCTCGACCGGAACCATGACAACCGCATAGGCAATGGCCCGGGATTTAATTTGCTCATAGAGATAATCCCGCCGCTTGGGAGTGAGTTTTTTAGAATCATTAAGGCCGTAGATGGGATCAGCCGGATTTAAAATGCACGCAGCCACTGTTACCGGCCCTGCTAGGGGACCTCGACCGGCCTCATCTACACCTGCAATGAGCCGATAGCCCTGATCCAAATATTCATTTTCGATCTGAGCCATTAGCTCAAAACGCTTATAGTCTTGGTCCGTTAATCGAAATTGATAAGTCTTAGCCATTCTCTACGCCTCCCTTTTTGCCCACCAAAGCCTACTAAAGGCTATCCGGCAAGGATAGGTTATAGTCAGACTTTTCCAAGCTATAACTACCCAAACGGGCCTGCCTGTATACATTAATCAGGCGGGTGGCTGCCCTATCAGAATCAGCCTCGCCACCTTTTTTTATGAGATTATCAGCCAAGGCTATCTCTTCTAGCAGCTGAAAGGATTCAAACCAAGTCGTCACCGGCTCACTGGAAGATAAGTTATAAGTTTCAGCCAGTTTTCCCGGATAAAGCTGAGATAAGATCATGATAAGCCCACAGGCTAGTTCCAACTTTGGCAAGAGGTCGTCCTTGATAGCCCCACTTATAGCCAACTTAAGTTGCTGGTCTACCGTATCAAGCCTGGGCCATAGTATGCCGGGTGTGTCCAGAAGCTCAAGGTCATGGCCGGCCCTCAACCAAGTGACGGACCGGGTGACTCCCGGTTTGTTAGCAACCTGGGCTGATTTTTTCCCACATAAGCTATTAATCAAGCTGGACTTACCCGTATTGGGAATACCGTTAATCATAACCCGGATAGGTTTAACCAAACGCCCCTTGGACCGAGCTTTCTGAATGATATCCTGGTTATCAGAAATGATTTGACCCCTGATACGTTTAACCTGGTTAGGCTCAAGCAAGTTAACTGCCAAGGCCTTTCTGTGGCTAACGGTCTCAAAGTAGTTCAGCCAAGCCTCGGTCGCCCTAGGGTCTGCTAAATCCGCCTTGGTTAGGAGAATAAGCCCCTTCTGCTCTTGGGCTAGTTTTGCAAATTCTTGATTTCGGCTAGTCAGAGGTAGGCGAGCATCACAGCATTCGATAAAGTAATTACAACTTGCCGCCTCTTTTTTCAACTCCTTAAGACTCTTGGCCATGTGGCCCGGAAACCAGTTAATCTTTGCCATTTTAACCCTCTCTCAATTACATATTGGGACTAGTATAGCAGATTAGATAAGTAGAAATTTAAAGATATAAAAAGGCCGCTTCATCTATCTGAAGCGGCCTCACAAGTGTTTATTCGCTGAGAGCGTCACGTTCTTGTTTGCTCATGACGCGAGATCTAACCCTAGCAGCTTTACCGACGCGGTGACGTAGATAATAGAGTTTAGCTCTTCTAACTCTACCCTTGCCAACAACTTCGATTTTTTCGATGCGTGGTGAATGTAAAGCGAATACACGCTCGATACCAACACCGTATGAAAGCCTGCGGACGGTGATTGTTTCACCTAAGCCTGATCCTTTACGGGCAATGACCGTACCTTCAAAAACCTGAATACGTTCACGTGTGCCTTCTTTTATTTGGAGATGTACCTTAACATGGTCACCGACTGACACATGTCTATGGCTTTTTTTCATCTGCTCTTGTTCAACAGCTTTAACTAAGTCCATATTGCGTTCCTCCTCTCTATACCAGGCGTTCTTGCACGCAATTGCAGAGGACCGCCCCTATTTAGCCTCAAGATTGTAGCAAGACTGGCCGACCCTGTCAAACAAATATCCTTTTCGTTTGATAGAATATACCAAACTAGTAGGGTTGCCAGTATTGACAACTCTTTGCCGGGAGTTTGGACCCACCCCAAAAATCATGGTCGCTGCCACTGATGAGTTCTCTAGCCCGGCCGGCTCCTGCGTCAAAATGGGCTTCGACCTCATGGTCAGAAAGGTTAACAGCAATAATTATCCTGTCTGTACCCGCCCTACGCTCAAAAATAAAATGTTCATTGGCCAACTGCAAAACCCTAAACTCACCCTCAGCCAAGGCTCGGCTAGATCCTCTAATTGTGCAGAGGCGAGCCAGGTAGGAGGTCAAATCATTCCATTCAGGCTCAGCTATGTCCGGTCGCAGGGCCCCATCACCATCTGTCTTATTACCTGTAAGGCCCCACTCAGACCCATAATAGAGGGCAGGGATGCCAGGTTGAGCAAACATAAGCCCATAAACAAGCTTGGCCTGGTCCGGGTCATGGAGGGCTGTCGCCAGGCGAGAAATGTCATGGTTGTCAACAAAAGACAAGAGTTGCATATTGTCCTTGTAGAGTGACCAGGGTTTGTCATCAAATTGTCGCAGGAGGGAGTGGCCTATTTCAAAAAGATTATGGCTATTGACAGCAGAAACCAGGCCCTTAGCACACTCATAATTGGTAGCCGAATCACACATCTCAGGGTTCATGATCTGCTTGTAGTCACCGTGGATAATTTCACCCAAAAGGAAAAAATCATCACTAATTGCCCTCGTCTCATAGTGGAGGGCCTTAAGAAAGTCTCGGTCCAGGCAATAGGCAACATCCAGACGGAGTCCTGATACACCAAATTTTTCTTGCCAAAATCTTACTGTATCAAAAAGATATTGACGAACCTCCGGATTAGATAGGTTAAGTTTGACAAGGTTATAATGACTTTCCCAAGCTGCATAGGACAAGCCGTCGTTATAGGGGGAGTTCTGCTGAAAATCTAGATAAAACCAATCCTTATAAGCAGACTGTTCTCGTCTCTCCAAGACATCTTGAAAGGCCCAAAAACCACGGCCAACATGGTTAAAAACAGCGTCAAAGATGAGGCGAAAGCCGGCTTCTCTATAAAGACGGCAAATTTCCTCGAAGTCCTTATTGTTGCCCAGCCGGGGGTCCAACTTGCGGAGGTCTCGGCTATCATAGCCATGGGCATCAGAATACCAAAGAGGGTTGAACAAGATGCTTTTAACTCCCAGTTTTTTCAGGTGGGGGATCCAGTCCTTGAGTCTGAGGATCCTGGGCTGTTCTTGGTCGTCTTGCAGGGCCGGAGCTCCGCAAAGGCCAAGTGGATAGATTTGATATATTACACCTTGCTTGTACCACATAGGGGCCTGTCTCCTTAACTATTTTCGACCTGCCGGAGGCAGTTTTAGAATATGCTGGCTACTCTTCGCCCACTTGTTCAGTAAGATAGTCAATAAAATTTAACCAATCTTCTTCGCTCAAAGAGGCTGGGTCCATTATATCCGGTCGCTTGGCTAATGTCTCCTCGATCCTTTGACTTTGTCGGAAAGCGTCAATTTTAGACTGATGTCCTGACAATAAGACCTCAGGAACTTTCAAGCCCCGCCAATCACTCGGACGGCTATATTGTGGTTCTTCTAAATAGTGAGAAGTATGGGATTCCCGAGTATAGGCCTCGGCATTGGGGAGGACTCCCGGAACCAAACGGCTAATCGCATCGATCATAGTAACAACAGCAATTTCACCACCGGTCAGCACGAAATCTCCTAGGGAAACTTCTTCTACGTCTAAGACGTCAAGGACCCTTTGGTCGACCCCCTCATAGTGGCCACAGATAAAAACCAACTCATCCTCTTCTGCCAATTCTCTGGCCAAGGACTGGTTGAACACTCGTCCTTTTGGGGAAAGGTAGATTGTCCGAGTCTGACTAACCGACCGAATAAGGGTCTGCCATTCCGCTTTACTATGTCCGCCCTCATGTTTTTTCAAAAAAAACTGGGGATCATCAACAAAAAGACTGAGCCAGGCTTTGAGGATAGGTTCTGCCAACATAAGCATACCTGTCCCACCCCCGTAGACCTTATCATCCACCTGGCCGTAAGCATTGATAGCAAATTCCCTGATATCACGACAATCAAGCTCAATCAAGCCTGCTTGGAGGGCTCGGCCGATAATACTATAATTCAGGCCTGACCTAACCTGATCAGGAAATAAACTTAAGACCTTAAACTTAGGAATAAGAGCCTCCTTACCAAGGCGAGACCCGCCTATTACATCTGCGATTTATCACTAGAAAATGCTACTAGGAGCCTCGGTAAATCTCATACAGACCATCTGGCAAAATCAGGTCTATTCTTGCTCCAGCAATGTCTACCTTTTGAACGATAGATTTTAGATTGGGATAAAGGAGGTCTTTTTGACCTGCCTGGTGAACCACCACCACATCAGCTCCGGTCCCGCTCTCAACCTGCTTGACTTGTCCAAGTAAGCCGTGTTCAGCATCATAGACCCGGCAGCCGATTAAATCTGCAATATAGTACTCTCCCGGCTCTAAAGGAACGGCCTCTGCCCGATCAACGCTCAAGTAAAGTCCTGTCAAGCTCTCAGCAGCATCCCGATCAGAGCAACCTGTAAAAGACAGACAAACCTTATGCCCAGCTAGCTTAACTGAAATAACTTCCAAGCTCTTAACGAGCTGCCCTTGCCTATCTTCAGCAAAGCATTTTCTAAGCTTGGTAAAGCGGTCGAGCTGGTCGGTCGCTGGGTAAAGCCAGACCTCACCCTTGAGGCCCCTAGGCTTACCCAATCTTCCGATAACTAATCTTTGTTTTAATTCCCTCATTCTTCAGGATCAACAATGTCAACGATGACTCTCTGGTCTTGGAGCTTTGCCTGGGCCCGCATCAGACACCTGATGGCTTGAGCTCTCCGGCCTCGACGACCGATCACCTTACCCATATCGTCAGGATGAACCCTGACCTCAAAGACAAGGCTGTCGCCACGGTCTACTTCGGTGATATTGACATCTTCTTTATGGTCTACTAGGGCTTCAACTAAAGTTCTTAATAAATCCACCATAAATTATTCACCCGCTGTTTCTTGATCTGCCGCCTCGACTTCTTTTGCTTTGAATTTTTTGATTAAGGCTCGAACCGTATCTGTCGGCTGAGCACCGTTTTTAATCCATTGGTCAACCTTCTCAATATTTAACCTAATATCTACAGGTTCTTTTAGGGGATCATAAAAACCCACTTCTTCGATAAAGCGGCCATCTCTAGGTGCTCTGACGTCAGCGACGACTACACGATAACTTGGTTGTTTTTTTGCTCCGATACGTTTCAAACGAATTTTTACTGGCATTGTATTTCCTCCATATATACCATTTAAATTTTTATTATCAGAACGGGAGGTTGCCGTTGCCGAATTGTTGCATCACTGTCTCTTATACACATCTGACGCTGCCGACGATTCGCCACCGGTGTAGAT
>CAMYEY010000025.1 GCA_947254895.1 uncultured Clostridia bacterium | reverse complement strand
CACCGGTGGCGAATCGTCGGCAGCGTCAGATGTGTATAAGAGACAGAGATGATGGAGGAATCTTTGCTTTAGACGAGGCTGAAATAGAGGAAATCATAGCTCTTGTCCGTACTGACTTGCCACGAAAAACAGAAGACTACAAGTCCGCTGGAATGTTAAAGCTACACTTTTCTAATGGCATGATTCTTTCCCTTTACGATGAGAACATTTGTGGGATTTTTCAGGAGCGGCTGGAAGATGATATTTCCCCCGTTTATTATGGCGATTGGACGACACCAGCCGGCCTCTATGAATATGTAAGGGAACTTGCACAGCAGTATAAGGGCTAGTTTCGATTTTTTCAGTTTTTCTCCGCAGACTCGGATTCAATTTTAGAACTCGGCTATTTGTGTTATGATTCATGTTCGAGAAATAAAATTGTTCGAGGTTGTTTATGCCGATTAGAATACCTGATGGTTTGCCAGCTAAAGCAGATCTTCTAAAAGAGAAAATTTATACCATTGATGAATTGAGGGCTTCGACCCAGGATATTCGTCCTCTTAAGATATTATTGCTTAATCTTATGCCTAAAAAGGAAGAAACAGAGCTACAAATTTTAAGACTTTTGGGCAATAGTCCTCTTCAGGTAGATATAGATTTTTGTCGTTTGGCCAGCCATGATAGCAAGACTACCCCCAGGTCCCACCTAACTAAGTTTTACATGACCTTTGATGAAATACAGGCTGAATTTTATGATGGCTGTATCATTACAGGGGCTCCGGTGGAGCATTTAGATTTTTCTGAGGTAGACTACTATGGTGAGCTTGAGGAATTTTTTGACTGGACTAAAAGTCATGTTTTTTCGACTATTCACCTTTGTTGGGGAGCCCAGGCTGGCCTTTACCACCATTATGATATTGCTAAATTACCCCTGGATGAAAAACTTTTTGGAGTTTATCCGGTCAATATAGATTTTAAGGGTCATCCGATTATTCGGGGATTTGATGATTACTATTATGTGCCGGTATCCCGTCACAGCTGTTCTGATGCAGCGGCTATTTACGCTGAACCGGGCCTAGATGTTTTGACTTGTTCTTTTGATTTTGGTCCGGAAATTGTTGCCAGACCGGATAATCGGCAAATATTCATTATGGGCCACCTGGAGTATGACCGTGAGACTTTGGGCAACGAGTACCGCCGTGACCTATCTGAAGGAAAATGGATTCAGCAGCCCTATAACTATTTTCCTTCTGGGAATACAGGCCTTGAGCCGGCTTTTGTCTGGCGGAGTCATGCTAATCTGCTGTATTACAACTGGCTTAACTTTGTTTATCAAGAAACACCATATATTATAGAGGCGATTGCTGATTTGAAGTTGAATTAGCCTTGTCTTTAAGTGCAAGAGATAGTTACAGGGAGGGAAGTTATGAATAAAAATAAAAAATATGGTTTAGGTACACTTTGTGTGCAAGCTGGTTATGAGCCTCAAAATGGAGATCCTAGGGTTGTTCCTATTGTCCAATCGACTACTTTTAAGTATGAATCATCGGATGCTATGGGAGACCTTTTTGACCTTAAGGCTTCTGGCTATTTTTATACCCGTCTGGCCAATCCGACAAACGATGCAGTTGCTCAAAAGATTGCCGCTTTAGAGGGAGGAGTGGCCTGTACTCTGACTTCATCCGGGCAAGCTGCAACCTTTTTTTCTTTAATGAATATCCTGAAGCAAGGGGACCATGTGATTTCCTCATCGGCTATTTATGGGGGTTCTTATAATCTCTTGGCCCACACTATGAAGGATATGGGGATAGAGGTTACATTTGTTGAGCCTGATATTGACCGGGCTGGTCTTGATGCCCTGTTTAAGGACAATACCAAGGCTGTTTTTGGTGAAACCCTAGCCAATCCCTCGCTCAAGATTTTAGATATCGAACTGTTTGCCAAAGCAGCTCATGACCATGGTGTACCTTTAATTATTGATAATACTTTTCCAACCCCTATTTTTTGTCGTCCAATCGAGTGGGGGGCTGATATTGTTATTCACTCAACAACCAAGTATATGGATGGGATGGCCAATGCCGTAGGCGGTGCTGTGGTTGACTCAGGGAAATTTGATTGGGCTGGTCAGGGAGATAAGTACCCCCAGCTGACCCAGCCAGATGAGAGCTACCATGGCCTGGTCTTTTGCCAAGCCTTTGGCCGGCAAGCTTATACAACCAAGCTGGTGACCACTCTGATGCGGGACCTTGGTTCTATTCCTTCACCTCAAAACTCCTTTTATCTGGGAATTGGTTTGGAAACTCTACACTTACGGATGCCCCGCCACTATGAGAATGCTTTGGCTGTGGCTAAATTTCTTCAAGAGAGTGACCGGGTAGCCTGGCTCACTTTCCCGGGCCTGGCAGGTCCGGACCAGAGAGATTTGGTCAACAAGTATCTGCCCCATGGTTCTTGTGGCGTTATTTCTTTTGGTATTAAAGGAGGAAGGGAGGCCTCAGTTAATTTTATTGACGCCTTAGAGCTGGCGGCTGTTGTTACCCATGTGGCTGACTCGAGAACCTGTGCCCTCCATCCAGCTAGCTCAACTCACCGGCAGATGACTGATATGGAACTCGAGGCGGCTGGGATTTCTCCAGACCTCATTAGACTTTCTGTTGGAATAGAGGATGCGAAAGACATCATAGCAGACATTAGCCAGGCCTTGGATAAGATCTAAGTCTTATCCAAGGGCCTAGCCCTGTTTATGATTGCTTTTTTAAGAGGGCCAATTTTTCTTTTTTGATTCGTTTAACTTCGTGTTTGACTCTTTCTATATCTAGGGTCTTGTATTCGCCTGCCTGGTAGAGAATTTTGCCCTTAACCATGGTTAGGTAGATGTTCTTTTGGCTTGCCGAGTACACTAGGTTGGCAGGAAGGTCGTAGATGGGCTGCATGTTGGGGGTATCAAGGTCGACCAGGACGAGGTCGGCAGAATAACCTTCCTTGATAAGACCGGTCTGGTCCCGGTTCTGAGCCTCTGCCCCGTTTATTGTTGCCATCTTGAGAATTTCTTGGGGACTGATGGCTTTAGAATCTCGGTTAAGACCTGGGGAGAGGAGGGCGGCCAGCCGCATATCTTGGAGAAAGTCCAGGTCATTGTTAGAGGCTGCTCCGTCGGTTCCAAGGCAGCTTGTGATACCTAAATCCAGCCACTTCCTGATGTTGGCAAAACCGGAACCCAGCTTAAAGTTGCTGGCCGGATTGTGGACAAGGACTGATTCCCGGTCACGTACGATTTCCAGATCTCGGTCGGTCATATAGACGCCGTGGGCGAAGATACATTTCTGGTCTAAGGCCCCTAGGCTATCAAAGTATTCGATCGGAGTTTTTCCATCGTGCCTTTCTTGACATTCCCTTTGCTCCAGTTCAGTCTCTGATGCATGGATTTGAATAGCCAGGTCATGGTCCTTGGCAAAGCTGATCACCTGGGATGCCAGTTCAGGCGAGGAGGTATATTCAGCGTGGATACCGGCATCTGCCTTGATGAGGCTATCCGGATTTTTTAGAATGTGGTCCAGGAGGTACATTTCTTCCTTATAGGATGAATTGTCCTTATAGCGGGCTTTAGGGTCTAGACCGGTTACGGCATTACACAGGTTAGCCATGATTCCACTCTCTTCGACTGCCTTAACGATTCCTTGGATTCGCATGTACATGTCAGAAAAAGAGACTACACCGGAGGCTAGAAATTCACTGATGCCAAGTAGGGCCCCCCAGTACATGTCCTCTTTTTCCAGAAGATTCTCAAAGGGGAAAATTCTAGTGAAAAGCCAGTCTTGCAGGTTTAGGCCCTCACCATAGCCACGCAGGAGGGTCATGGGGACATGGCTATGAAGATTAAAGAAGCCTGGCATGACCAGTTTATGTTTACCCTCTATAACTTGACAGGGAGCCAGGTTTTTACGGTCATCCCGGTGGGGACTGATATTTTTTATGAGACCCCGATCTATGAGGATATCGTAGTGTTTTTGCCAGGTATAATCTTGGTCGAGATATGAAACATCCTTAAATAAAATCATGCTTGTTGTTCCTTTGCTAGCAATTGCTTAAGTGATACTTTAAGGCAAGGTTTTCCAATATTTAAAGGCGGTTAGCCTTGACCTCAAATGCCTAAGGGTTGATCGGACTAAGTGGTCCGGGTTCAGCCGGTCTGGGTGAGCCTGACTCGGAATTGTGGTTGGAATCAGATCCAGTGCGACCTCCTCTTAAAAAGTCAAAGGGATCTAGAGGATTTAGCCGGCTGGACGGACTTTCTGTTGGAGCAGGTTCCTTATGTAAACTACAGGAGCCGGTCGGATTGCTGTCTGACCCGTCAATCAACAAGGCGGTAAAAGTATTAGGACAGTAGGGGCTGGCCAGGAGACCTGTTTCGGAACATATCTTTGCCTCGTGGACACCTTCATTTTTTTCAAAAGCTTTATCCGGCAAGTTTTCGTGAACCAGGCTCATACACTGGTTCCAGATCTGGACTTGGTGGAGGATGTCAACCTCGGGAACTTCGATCTTTCTACCATTGGTGTTATCGAAACCATACCAGACTGCAGCTGTATAGTAGGGTGTGTAGCCACAGAACCAGAGGTCAATCATGTCATCAGATGTACCTGTTTTACCAGCTGCATGCATATTGAGCGGTTTGGCCTTAATGTTAGCTGCTACCTTTTCTAGATTTTTGGTTATCACTGAGCAGGTTGCCGGTTTAAAAACCGGATTTTGGCTAGGGGCAGTATTATCGAGGAGAACTGTTCCGTCGTGACGCAGAACCCTGGTATAGCAGGTTGGCTCGACGTAGATTCCTTTATTGGGGAAGGCTGAGAAGGCTGCTGCCATCTCAAGGGTTGAGACACCTTGTTCAAAGCCGCCTAGGGCTGAGGAAGCAAACTGGGCATCTGTTCTATCGATGCCTAAGTTTTTGAGGTAGGAAAGACCGAGGCTGGGGGTGATAGTGTTCAAGAAAAGGTCTGCTGCGACAGTGTTTGTAGACTTGACTAGGGCTG
The DNA here is from genome assembly GCA_947254895.1 of uncultured Clostridia bacterium. Taxonomy (GTDB): domain Bacteria; phylum Bacillota; class Clostridia; order Saccharofermentanales; family DTU023; genus UBA5436. The sequence continues at coordinate 11,568 of CAMYEY010000025.1, read as the reverse complement.
TTTCCAGAGTGATTTTGCCCAGGTAGGACCGGTAGGAGTTAAGGGGGTAGTCCTTGTCAGGGTTATAAGGGTCGAGGCGGACGGGCTTATCGTTGAAAATACTTGCATCGGAGATGATACCGGAGTCAAGGCCCGGTGCGTATACTACCAGGGGCTTGATGGATGAACCCGGTTGACGTTTGGCTTCAGAGGCCCGGTTAAAGATAAAGTTATCTTTCTTTTTGCCAAAGCCTCCGACCATGCCTCTGATCCGACCCGGGTCAGCAGGGTTATTTTCTAAGACGGTGATAGCAGACTGGGGGGCCTCCGGGCTATCTGCCGTTTGGCTAGGATCTTGGGACCGGTTAGCATCGTTGCTGTAGTAGTCTTCTAACTTAGCTTGGAGGTCGGGATCGACCGTTGTTTCAATGGTCAAGCCTTGGTTAAAAACGGTTAGTCTAGCCAGTTCCGGGCTGTAACCGTTACGGGTGATCAGGTCGGAGATCACCTTTTGAATGGCATATTCTTCAAACCAAGAGTAAATCAACCTATCTTTTTTAGCGAAATAAGAGAAATCAAATTTCAGTTCTGTGTTCAAGGCGTCTTGGTATTCTGTATCACTGATCTTGCCAAGCTCGTGCATCTTGGATAGGGTGGTCCGCATCCTACGGAGGGCGTTTCTCCTGCCATATTCGGTTAAGGGGTTATAGATAGCCGGCTGGTTGGGTAGACCGGCCAGAAAGGCACATTCTGACAGACTGAGGTCAGAAGCATTCTTATTAAAATAGTAGTTGGCAGCAGCCCCTATGCCAGTGATATTGTTGGACATAGGAACCAGGTTGAGGTAAAGCTCGAGGATGCCTTTTTTAGACACGGATTTCTCCAACTCAATAGCCGAATACCACTCTTGAATTTTTCTTTGGGCAGAGATATCGTCTGCTCCAGAAATCATCTTAATGGTTTGTTGAGTGATGGTTGAGCCACCATGCCTAGGTGTACCTCCGTTGGCTATGGCTGAAAAGATAGATGAGGCGATTCTCTTAGCATCAATACCGGGATGGTCTAAAAACCTTTCGTCTTCGATGGCAATAAAGGCTTCATCTATATAGGTATCTGCAAAGTCGTCATATGGGACAAACTCGTTCTTTGAACCGGAAGAACCACTAAGCTCGCTTATTTTATTGCCGTTCATATCGAGCAGGGTTGTCGTCTGATCAAAGTTTTCCAGGTTAGCACTATCGATGGGTTGGGCGGTAGAGATATAGCCTGCCAGCATGCCGGTACCTATGCCCGCCAGCAAAAATCCGATGATCAAGCTGAAAATCACAAAGAACAAGAGGATTCGCTTGATGATGAAAGAAATGTAGCCAAATAGGCTATCGCTTTCGGTTCGGCCGGGCTTGCCCTTGACCCGTTTTTTTAAATCATTTTTTAACCGCTTTAGTCGGCGGATAAGTTTGTCGTTATTTTTATTATTTTCAGCCATTGCTTTACCTTTGTTCATATTTTTTACTGTCTAGCAATTATAATATCATTTAAAGGGCTGAACAAGTTTACCGGTAAAGACTGGCAGGGGGCTGTAACTATCATGTAATCTGAGAACCTCGACAGGTCGGTAAAATTGATGTTACAATTGACTCACATGTATCTAGTAGGCATTTTAGTGTGCTGGAAGTTGGGTTGTCCTGATTTCAAGTTTACGATATGCCAAAGGATAATATTTAAAGATAGCGAGCTAGACGGGAAAGCAGGACTTATTTTGCTTGACCGTGGACAGGGGGTGCTTCTCCTAAAGGAAGATGAGGAGCTTTCCACTGTGCTCAAAGGTATATTACTAGCGATAGTAATTGGAGGTTATATGATCAATTCGCACAAGAAGCCAAGCTGGGGTAAATTCAAAAAAGTTTTGAGTCAGCTACCGGCGGGGTCTTTAAAACGCATAATCCTCTATACGCTGCCCGGTTTGGCAGTCGTTCTGCTTCTTTTTGTGGCGGCTTCATTTTTCTTAGGTAAGAATAAATCAGATGCTGAGTTTGGCAAGCTGGAAAAAAAGCCGCAAAGCTTATCTGAAGCGGCAGTAGATCCCATTGAGGACCTTGATCCGGCTTTGGTGAAAAGTAGGTCTGCTAGTATTAACCGGGGTGTTAAGCGAAACAGCTTAGAGGCCTTGGCTAAAAAAACGGAAGCTACTAAGCGGTTAAAAACAGTAGATCTTAAAAAAGTCCAAGATGAAGCCAAGGAAGAGGCTGAGTTGAGGGCTCGTATTCGTGAAAAATTAGAGGAGCAGGCTAAGGCAGCAACTGCTCAGGAATTGGCTACAGAGCCCCAGACTCTGCTAACTTTGGCCAACAATACAGGTTCTGATTACCGTAGCAAATATGGTGGTATTCTGGAAACCCTGGCAACCGTAGCTGATCAAACGAAAGAAGGCTCCAAAACTCCCGAAAATAAGGAAACAGCGGCCCCAGCTCCGGATACCAGGACAGCCCTGGAAAAAGAATTGGGTGAAGGCTGGAAAGAAAAGGCTGAAAAGTCGAATCTCTATGTCCAGGTTGATGTCCTTAACACGAGGAGCACCCCTTCTTTTGTCGAAGGTAAAATTGGTGAGTTGAAGATTGGTGAGCAGGTTACTGAATTAGCCCGCAACCATGAATGGTCCTATGTGCAATTAGCTGATGGCAGTAAGGTCTATGTTTACAATGCCTATCTTGACGGTAAGGCGGTTGAAATACCAGAAAAGGCTGACCCGGATAAGGAAAAAGAACCTAAAGAGTCTGAGTCGAAAGCTCCTGCAGCTGAGCCGGAGGAAAGATCCGGTACCATGTATGTCAGCGAGGGGGCCGTCCGTGTTCGCGAAGGGGCAAGTACCTCGACCGGAATCATTACTACGCTCTACTTTAGCAATGAAGTAAAAATCACGGGCTATCTTGATGGTTGGTACCGGGTTGCTCTTGCAGAGGGTAAATCCGGCTATATCAGGGCTGACCTCTTGAGTGACAAGCAGGCCTCACAAGAAATTTTAGATAAGCTTAACTCTGTTACGCCAAGTGAAGCAGATCAATCCAAGGAGCTGACTGAAGCCAAGGGACCAAGTGCCCCGGTAGCTCCCGGAACCAGCGGTGGAGCCGCAGCGGCTGAATTTGCCAAGGCTCAGGTCGGCAAGGCGTATGTTTATGGTTCAGCTGGTCCAAACGCCTTTGACTGTTCCGGTTTGGTTCAGTGGGCAGTGGCCCAGGCAGGCGGTTCGGTGGGCCGGACAACTTACGACCAGGCTGCGCAAGGGATACCGGTTAATTTCTCCAACGGAGACTATAGTCAACTGGCTCCGGGAGACATTCTCTGTTTCTCCTGGGGTGGCGGAATCAGTCATACCGGTATGTATATCGGCAATAACCAATTTGTCCATGCCATGAACCCAAATGATGGCATCCAAATTAGTGATCTTACAGCTAGCTATTGGAGCGGCCCCTTAGCTTATGTCAGACGGGTATTCTACTAAACGTAAGGCTTAACCCGGTTGAATTTAAAGCATGCGAGGCCTTTGTGATCTTTTTCACACAGGCCTCTTTTACAAATTAAGCAGTGAAGGTGAGAGAAGAAGGATATGGCGAGATTAAGTTCAAACAAAAATCAAAAAGCACCTGTTCAGCAAAAAAAAGGAAAGCGTAAGTCCACAAAGGGACAAAAGTCCGCTTGGGGACTCTACAGTTTAGCTATCTTGGCCATGTGTTTTTTAATCTATACAGCCTATAGTTACATCAACCTTAACAAGGACCAGAAACAAGACCATGACCCAAAACAAACGGTCAAGGTTGAGGTCCAGAGTCAAAAGAATAATACCATAGCAAAAGAGATCTATTTTGCTGATATTAAGTTGACAGGCTTAAGCCGGGAGGACTTTACAGGCAAGCTTAAAGAAAAGTCTGGAGAAATTCTAGCTCAGAAGAAGGTAAAACTGGTCAATGAAAAATCAGATAAGCAACCGGATCTCTCTGTCAAAGATTTTGGCTATTCTTTAGATGCTGACAAAATATACAGCAACGCCCTCCGTCTTTCAGACTTGCTTAAAAAAGAAAAGGGTAAGGCTGATGAGGCCGGTTTCTTGGCTCGTTTTGCTTTAGCTGAGGACGAGGCTAAAGCTGCCCCAACTACAATCGCTAAGTTGGCCGACCATAAGGGTGAAAAATATTACCTTTATCCCACATATCAAACAAATGACCAGGTCTTTGACCAAGCTATGAAAGATCTAGTTCAAAATTTCAGCAAGAATCCTGAGGGCGGTCAGGGGGCCATTAAGTTTAACCTGGCTAATTTAAGTTTTGACATACCGGCAGCGGTTGAAGGTTACACCCTTGACCAGAAGTCTCTGGCAGAAACGATTCGCAAGAGGGTGGAGGATAATCAACTGGATCAGGACATTCCTATGCCCTTTAAAGAAAATGAAACTCCAGCAGAGGCTGCTGAACTTAAGAATAAATTAGGTTATGTTTCTTCCGGTTACACTCAGTTTGTTACTTACGATCCTCCCAGGGACGCAAATGTCAAAAGAGTATCTGACCTGCTGACAGGGCTGGTCATTCAGCCGGGAGAGATTTTTTCCTATAATGAAAAGGTCGGCCCTATCACTGAAGCTAACGGCTATACTTATGGTTATGTCATCGGCCCGGATGGGCAGACAGTCAAAGGCATCGGCGGTGGGATCTGCCAGGCCAGTTCAACCTTATATAATGCTGTGGTGAGGGCTGACTTGCAGATTATCGAAAGAAATAACCATACCGTTCCCTCGGCCTATATCGAGAAGGGAAAGGATGCTATGGTTTCTGACTGGTCTGACTTTAAGTTTAAAAATAATACAGACTATCCGATCGCTATAGTTGGAACTTGTGTGGCCACTCAATACATACAGTTTGATATTTACGGCAGAAAATTGGATCCGGGAGTGACGATTGACCTTGTGCCTACTTTTACAGGGGAGGAGCAGCCCAAAGAATCTAAGCGGGTTAAAAATGATGCCCTCCAGCCGGGTGAAGAAGTGGTTAAACGGGAACCGATAGTTGGTTCTTACTGGTCTACGGATAAGGTTTACTACAAGGATGGCGTCGAATTTAAAAGGGAGCACTTGAATAAATCTCATTACTGGGCTTACCAAGGTTTAATCGAGGTTGGACCGGAAAATACTACTGAACCATCCGGCCTACAGCCGATTGAATCAACGGCAGATAGTGCATCCGAAAATATGCGTGAGCTTTTCCCTTTCTTACCCTAAAGTGCCAGGTTCAAGCTTAGTTAGACCTCATAGGGCTGGTTGCTATAGAAGTTGCCTGGGTTTGCTGTGTAGTCGTAGAGCCTTGACTCAGGCCGATGGCTACCATGAAAGTCGCTACCCGCAGTGGCCTTGATACCAGCTTTTTGGATGAAGTCTTGGAGGAGTTTTTTATCCTCTAAACTTGCTCGCCCGTGATAGGCCTCGATTCCTAGCTGTTGATTGGTTAAGGCTTCTAAGGGCTGGATTTTTTTCTGGAGAAGAGTTTGACTCTGACACCAGCCATATTGCTGAGGATGGGCGATTACAGGAAAGCCCTGGGCCCTATCAATAAGGTTTAAAGCTTCTTGGATCTTAACCCTTTGTTTGGGAACATAGGCAGGTCTTCCTTCTGAAAGATATAAGTTAAAAGCATCCGAAATAGAGTCAGCATGGCCGTGAGCCAGTAACCAGGCTGCAAGTTTGACCCTGCCGGGACTTGGTTGGTCGGGACTGGGATCAAGCAGGTTTTGGGGGACATTTATACCCAATTCTTTGAAACGAGCCAACATAGCCTTGTTCCTGGCGTATCGCCGGTCTCGCTCACGGGCTAGAAAATGGCTTAACTTCTTAATGTTTGATCCTATAAAATAAGCTAACAGGTGGACTTCTTGATCGAGGTAGAGGACAGAGAGTTCTAGGCCGGGAACCAAGATAGGCTCTTTCTTTGTTTGAAGCTTTATCTCTTTTAGTGTCCGGTCATCCCTTAGGTCTTTAAGACTTAAATTCTTTTGCTCCAGTACACTCTCCAGGGTGTGGTGCCGGTCCATTAAAGCCAAGACCCCATCAATGGTATCGTGGTCGGTCAGGGCGAAAAAACTTAAGCCCTTTGCCCGAGCCAAGTCATACACTTCTTCGGCTTTTAAAGAACCATCTGAGGCTGTCGAATGGCTGTGGAGGTCAATCCCGCCTTGCTTTGTTATTGTATCTAAAAACTCCCCGAGTTCTCTATTCATAAACACCCTCCTGCTTGCTAGATAAATAGCATATGCTAAATTAACCATTAAAGCGAGGTCTTTCCAAGTTAATAATTGGTAAAAAGCTTATTTGTCTAACAAGCAGATTAGTTATACAATAAATCAAACGTTTAAGTAAAAAATACACTTATAAGGGGATTTTTATGGCAACAAAAAAAATGAACATTGAGCAAGTTAATGTAGAAGGTAAAAAGGTGATTGTTAGGGTCGACTTTAATGTGCCCCTCGACAAGAAAACGGGTGAAATATCTGACGATAGACGTATCCGATCAGCCCTGCCGACTATTAAATATTTGCTGGACCATAAGGCAAAGGTTATCTTAATGTCCCACATGGGTCGTCCTAAAGGGTTTGATACAAAATTGTCCCTGCAAATAGTAGCTGATCGTCTAGGCCAGCTTCTAGGACAGGATGTTATCATGGCTAAAGATGTGATCGGTGAAGATGCTAAAGCAAAAGCAGCAGCACTCAAGCCGGGTCAAGTTATGTTACTGGAAAACCTGCGTTTCCACAGTGAAGAAACCAAGAATATTCCGACCTTTGCTCGTGAGCTAGCTAGCCTTGCTGAGGTTTATGTAAATGATGCCTTTGGTACAGCTCACAGAGCTCATGCATCAACTGCTGGTGTCGCTAACTACCTGCCTGCTTACGCCGGCTACCTGATCCAAAAAGAAATTGACGTCATGGGCGGTGCATTATCAGACCCCAAAAAGCCTTTCGTTGCCATCTTAGGTGGAGCTAAGGTCTCTGATAAAATCGGCGTGATTAAAAATCTCCTGGATAAGGTACAAAGCTTAATCATTGGAGGCGGTATGGCCTTTACTTTCTTAGCTGCTCAGGGTTATGACATTGGTAAGTCTCTCTGTGAACAGGACAAGATTGAGCTGGCCAAGAGTTTGTTGGCCGAAGCCAAAGAAAAATCTGTTGATCTCCTCCTCCCAGTTGATATCGTTGCAGCTACAGAATATGCAGCTGATGCTGACCATATCCTGGTCGATGCTGACAAGATCCCGGCAGACCGGATGGGTTTAGATATTGGACCTAAGACAATAGACCTCTTCAGTGCTGCGATTAAGAATGCCGGTACAGTTGTTTGGAATGGTCCTATGGGAGTTTTTGAGTTTGAAGCTTTTGCCAAGGGAACCAAGGCTGTTGCTGAAGCTCTGGCTAACTCTTCTGCTATCAGCATTGTTGGCGGTGGTGACTCTGCGGCTGCAGTTGAACAGCTAGGTTATGCCGATAAAATTAGCCATATTTCAACCGGTGGTGGAGCTTCTCTGGAATTACTTGAAGGTAAGGTCCTGCCGGGGATCGATGCCATCCAAGATGATGTCCAAAGAAGGACGATGGCAGCCGGTAACTGGAAGATGAATGCCGGCGTTCCGGCTGAAGCTGCTAAGCTTTTGACAGAACTGGTTCCTCTTGTTAAAGATGCTGATAATGAGATCGTGGTTGGTGTACCTTTCACAGTCTTGACCAAGGCTCAGGAAGTGACAGCCTACACGAATGTTAAGATTGCGGCAGAAAATTGCCACTATGAAGATAAAGGTGCTTTTACCGGTGAGATTTCAGCCAAGATGTTAGCTGATATGGCTGTACCCTATGTCATCATCGGCCACTCCGAAAGGAGAGAGTACTTTGCTGAGACGGACGAAACAGTCAACCTTAAAGTAAAAGCTGCTAGAAGCTGGGGCCTGCGGCCTATCCTGTGCTGTGGCGAAACTTTAGAACAAAGGGAAGCCGGCCAAACTTTTGACTGGATCAAAGGACAGATTAAGAATGGGCTAGCTGGTGTCAGCAAAGAGGAAATGCACTTCATCACCATCGCCTATGAGCCTATCTGGGCTATCGGTACCGGAAAAACTGCTACTGATGACCAGGCTCAAGAGGTTTGTGCCTATATCCGTAGCCTCTTGGTTGACCTTTATGGGCAGGAAGTGGCTGACCGGACCAGGATCCTTTACGGTGGCTCTGTTAATGCCAAAAATGCTAAAGGTCTCTTTGCTCAGGCAGATATCGATGGCGGTCTGGTTGGCGGTGCCTCACTTAAGCCGGCTGACTTTGATGTCATCTGCCACGCTTAAGCCATAAGCAGTTAGCAATTTAATCGCTCATAAACTTATACCGGTTGTCCTTTTCGGGATAGCCGGTATTTTTTGCTTGAAATTCTAAAGAGGCTATTTCATGGGTAAAAGATTAGCCTTGACTAACAAGGCTAAAGGGCAAAAAAGTGATCCAACTCACACTTTAACTCGATTAATATGTGATATATTATTAGTACTAGATATTGAATTTGCCTAAACTAGGCAGTCGATTGACCAAGTGTGTTGTTAAAGACGTTAGAAAAAGGATAGCTACTTTTTCTAAAAGTCAAAGGAGAGTGAAAATGGCAAAAAATAAAAAATTTATGACAATGGACGGTAATACGGCTGCGGCCTATACCTCTTATGCTTTTTCAGAAGTAGCAGGTATTTACCCGATTACACCGTCTTCACCAATGGCTGACCATGTTGACGAATGGGCTCAACAGGGGAGAAAAAACATTTTTGGACAGACTGTTAATGTTATTGAGATGCAGTCTGAGGCTGGTGCTGCCGGCTTTGTGCATGGGTCATTGGCCACAGGTGCTTTGACCACAACTTATACAGCTTCACAAGGCTTACTATTGATGATTCCTAACATGTATAAGATCTCCGGTGAGTTATTACCGGGTGTTTTTCATGTTTCAGCAAGATCCTTAGCAACCCATGCCTTGTCGATATTTGGTGACCATTCTGACGTAATGGCTTGCAGGCAGACAGGATTTGCCATGTTGTCTTCCTCAAGTGTTCAAGAAGCACATGAGATAGCAGCTGTTGCCCACCTTGCTGCAATCAAGGGCCGGGTACCTTTCCTCCATTTCTTTGATGGTTTTAGGACCTCCCATGAAATTCAAAAAATTGAAGTGCTGGACTATGATGACTTAGCTAAACTTGTAGATTGGGATGCTATTGAAGCTTTCCGTAAGCGCGGACTGAGTCCTAATCATCCAGTTGTTCGCGGAACAGCCCAAAACCCGGATATTTACTTCCAAGGTCGTGAGGCATCCAATCCTTACTACAATGCCATTGTTCCGATCGTGGAAGAATACATGGCAGAAATCAGCAAGTTGACCGGCCGTACCTACAAACCTTTCACATACTACGGCCATCCTGAGGCTGAAGAGATTATTGTTTGTATGGGTTCTGTCTATGACACTGTTTGTGAAACTGTTGACTACCTCAACCAGCATGGTCATAAAGTTGGTGTTGTCCATGTTTACCTCTACAGACCTTTCTCCATTGAGAGACTGAGAGAAGTAATTCCGGCATCTGTTAAGAAAATTGCTGTCCTCGACCGGACCAAAGAACCCGGCGCTCAAGGCGAACCGCTGTACTTAGACGTTGTATCAGCCTTTAAGGGTGAGAATGATGCACCGGTTATCGTTGGTGGTCGTTATGGTCTTGGTTCAAAAGATACAACACCTGACCATATTAATGCCGTCTACCGTAACCTTAGCAATTCACAACCTCTCAACGGTTTTACGGTTGGGATTAACGACGACGTGACCCACCTTTCCTTACCTGTGGGTGAGAGCATTGATGTTGCCAAAGAAGGTACTGTTGCAGCTCGTTTCTGGGGTCTCGGTTCCGATGGTACTGTCGGTGCAAACAAAAACTCCATCAAAATTATCGGCGACAATACAGATATGTATGCCCAAGCCTATTTCAGCTATGACTCAAAGAAATCCGGCGGTATAACAATCTCTGACTTGCGTTTTGGTCATCAGCCAATTAAGTCACCTTACCTGGTTGACCGGGCTGACTTTGTTGCCTGCCACAACCAGTCCTATGTTGATAAATATGATATGCTGGCTCCGCTTAAGAAGGGTGGCTCTTTCCTCTTGAATACCCATTGGAGCTTAGAAGAACTTGATATTCACATGCCGGCTCATATGAAGCGTTTCTTGGCTAAAAACAATATTAATTTCTACACGATCAATGCTGTTGACTTGGCAGCTGAGATTGGACTTGGCTCAAGGATTAACACGATCTGTCAGGCAGCCTACTTTAAGATCGCCCAGGTTATCCCGGTTGATGAAGCTGTCAAATACATGAAAGATATGATCGTTAAGTCCTATGGTAACAAGGGTGAAGAAGTTATCAAGATGAACTATGCAGCTGTTGACGCAGGCATAGAGCATGTTCAAAAGGTTGAAGTTCCAGAAATTTGGGCCCAGGCAGAAGATAAGCCCTTGCCCATCAAGGAAGAACCTGACTTTGTCCGTAATATCGCTGATGTTATGAACCGTCAGAGAGGTGATAGCTTACCAGTATCAGCCTTTGCCGGACTTGAAGATGGTACGATCCCGACAGGTACGACTCAGTATGAAAAACGTGGTATTGCTGTTAATATTCCTGACTGGAAACCGGAAAAATGTATCCAATGTAACCAGTGTTCCTTTGTTTGCCCCCATGCTGTTATCAGACCTGTTCTCTTAGACGATGAAGAAGCAACAAAGGCTCCGGAAGGCTTTATCACTATTGGCGGTTCTAAACCTTATGATAAATTCCAATACAGAATTTTGGTTTCAGTTCTCGACTGTACCGGTTGTGGTTCTTGTGCTAATGTCTGTCCGAAAGAGGCCTTGGTCATGGAGCCAATTGAAGATCATATGAATCAAGCTAAGTTCTGGGATTACTGCCAAAAAGAGGTTAAACATAAGGCCAACCCCATGAAGAAAACCACGGTTAAGGGTTCGCAGTTTGAAGTACCTCTCATGGAATTCTCCGGTGCTTGTGCAGGTTGTGGTGAGACTCCTTATGTTAAGCTCTTGACCCAACTCTTTGGTGATCGGATGCAGGTATCTAATGCTACCGGATGTAGCTCAATCTATGGTGCTTCCCACCCCTCTATCCCATATACCAAGAACGAACATGGTCATGGTCCAACTTGGGCTAACTCCCTCTTTGAGGATGCAGCTGAGCATGGTTTAGGTATGCACATGGGTGCTAAACAGATTCGGAAACGTGCCTCTAAAAAACTTGAAGATCTCATGGTCTTAGATGTAGATCCGGCTATCAAGGAAGCTGGTCAGGCATGGTTTGAGTCCTATGATGATGGCGAAAAGACACGCGAACTGACAGACAATTTGGTAGCAGCCCTGGAAGCTTATAAAGGTGATAATGCCGAGGCGAAAGGCCTGGTTGCCGGTATACTTGAACTGAAAGATTACCTGATGAAACGGTCATCCTGGATCTTTGGTGGTGACGGTTGGGCTTACGATATTGG
>CAMYEY010000024.1 GCA_947254895.1 uncultured Clostridia bacterium | reverse complement strand
CTCTAATACCCCTTTGACAGTTAAAGCCGCCCCGTTACCAATCTTGGCTACCTGCTCAAAATTCTCAAGAAATTCTCGTTCATAAACGACCTGGAGATTTTGAAAAAAGCTACCATCATTTAGAGTAATAAAGCCAAAATTTTTCTGGGCCCTTATGGTTCTGACCCAGCCTCCTATAGTTAGTTCTTGGCCGGCGTAAGCTGCCTGGTCATGGTAAATATCTCTAATTAACGTATAGGACATAAATTCCTCCCTATCCTCTACTTTCTATATGCATAAATGAGTTATGTGCGTAGAATATCTTGCTTATCTGGTAAGACATTCATGCTAAATATTTTTTCCGCAGCATTTTTTATATTTCTTACCACTGCCACAAGGACACGGGTCATTGCGGCCAATCTTTTCTACTTTAACCTGTTTGGATTGTCTCCATTCATAAAGCATACTCTGCTGACGTTCCGGAGCAATAACTTGGTCCCAAGCCTTAATCCCGTAAAGCCAGTCAGCCTTTGCGTCATGCATAGCCAGGAACAGTTTATCAAAATCAATATCCAACTTTATATCGGTCTCATCTGTCAAGCTTTCCAGGTCCAATTGACTTTTCAGGCTGGGATTAATCCCCTCTAAAAAGCCAGCAAAAATCACAAGATCATCTTTAAAGCCCAGCTCTTTGGCTAGGTTAACCATACTGCCTTGCCAGCTCTTGGTCTGGTCTTCCAGTATCATCTTGTAGGCTTCCTCCTCTAACCTATAATAGAGTTCGATTTGAGCCATATTTTTTTGTTGTGTGGCCTGATCTTTAAATAGGTCATTCCACTCTTGGATGTAAGAAGTCATTTAAATTTTCCTTCCTGCTATATTTTACAATTTACCTATTATAGAGCAGTTTCAAATTTACCGTCAATTCTCAAAGACATGTCCTGATTTGCCTCCATCCCCGCTGTATTCTCTTTTTCCATACAAGTTTAGGTGACCTTGCCTTGGTTAAAATAGAGACTAGCCTCAACGATTAAACTTTCAAAAGCTAGGTCGTCTGCCATCTGCCCCTGTTTAACTTGCCAGTCCGACAAAAAAGATAACCTATAAAGGTATTCCAGGTCAGATAGTTTGAGTTTCCTAGCTTGTCCGATAAGCCTCTTGGCAACAAAAGGCTGAACTTTTAACTGGCCCGCCAAGGCCGAAGCCTGTCCAAGCTCCTTAGCACAAATCAACTGTTTGAGTTGACGGTTGAGCATAAAGCGGATCAAAGGGAGTGGTTCTTTGAGTTGAAGCAAGACATCTAGCAGGTCTAAAGCTTCCTTAGCCTTACCGGCAGCAATTGCATCCGTCAGGTCAAAAATCCGTCCATGCAGGTCATCCCTACACACCATATTGATTAAATTTAAATCAATTCCTTGTAGGCCGGCATACTCAGCATAAAGCAGGGCCTTGGTCAACTCCTGGTCAAGCTGGGTCATATCTGAATCACAACGGTCGATGAGACTTTCTCCTGCCTGACGACTAAGACCCAACTTCTTTTTTTGGGCCTTAGCCTGGAGCCAGCCTAATAAAACAGCAGTCTCTTCAGGCTTGACCTCAACCTGGGCCCCCTCTTGATCAGCCCAGGCCTTGAGAAGTTTTTTACGACGACCATCAATCTGCTGTTCAATCAAAACTAGGCAAGAACCTGGATTAAGACTAGCGATAGCTGCAAGAAAATCATCTGCCAAGTCACGACTTTTTTCTGCCTTGTCAAAGAGTCCTGTTTCCTCCATGATGATCACCTTTCGTTTAGATAAAAAAGCCGGTGTATCTAATTCCTGCTTAAGTCTCTCCAGATCTGCCTTTTTAAGGTCACCATCAGGTCTTATCCTGACCAAATCAAGCTCTTCCATTCCTGGTGTAATAAAGGCTTTTTGCAAGCCTTCCACGAGCTGTTTGACCAAGTATTTTTCCGGTCCATAGAAGAGATAAGCTTGGTGCCAAACTCCTCTATTCATTTCCTCTTTAATTGTCCGAAAATTATATATTGCCATACAGCTATTCTACCTGATTAACAAATCCCGTCCAGATCCACTTATTACCTCGTCCTTTGAGGACTATCGCTCCCTGCCGGTCAGTCCGCCAAATCTCTGTTGAATATTTTTCCAACCTCCTCAGGACATCCGAACTGGGGTGACCGTAATTGTTATAACGCCCAGCTGAGATTAGGGCATACCGTGGATTGATAGCCCGCAAAAAGAGGTCGGACGATGAGTATTTAGATCCGTGATGGGGAACTTTAAGGATGTCAGCTTGAGAGATTAAACCTGCTGCCAAAAGTCCCTCTTCCAATTTACTATCGATGTCACCTGTGTAGAGGATAGATAATTCTGGTAATGGCAAGTAAAAGCAAAGGCTAGTGTTATTCGGATCGATTTTCCCGGTCAATTGCTCCATTCCCGGCGAAATAAGTTGACAGGAAAATCTTAATTTAGGAAACTCCAGGCTATCACCTTGCCTGACCTTATGAAGTGGAATCTTAAATTTAGTGCTGTAGTGTTCTAGATCCTGGTAAACTACCTTATCTGCTCCTTGAACCGAAAGCTGGTCGGCTGTCAGGTCCGGTAAAAAAACTTCTTCTATAAGTTCCGACTCTAAGAGGTCTAAAATGCCACCACTATGATCCAGGTCCAAGTGGCTAATTACGCCATAATCGACATTTTTCAAGCCGAAATAGTCCAAGGCCGGTATGATCACCTGATAACCCTTTCCTCTTATCCCACCATCAATTAAGATTGAGTGAGAGTCTGGTGAAATGATTAAACAGGAATCTCCTTGGTCAACATCAAGAAAACAGATAATCCAGCAGGGCCTAACAAAAATCAACTTAAGGGTCAGAAGAGCGACAACAAGAAAAATAGCCAGTGAAGCTAAGCCGGGTCGGAAACATCCGGCTCTATGGCCAAGAAAACGCCTATAGTAAAAAATAGATAGACATGAAAATACTAAGAGTACAACAGCTATAATGAATACTGTGAGTGCATCCCATCTGCCACTATTCAGAAAGTTAGCTGGTCCGGACCTTGCAATTTTCGAAAAGGCTAAAAAAACATAGCGAAAGACCCAGGCTAAAAACTTGAACAGACGATCAAAGATAGTAATGGCCAAATATTTATCCAGACAAAAAGCCAGGCAGGCAAAAAAGCCGCTACAAAACATGATAAGCAGGGGAAAGCTGAGAAAAAAGTTGAGAAAGATTGCCGAAAGTTGCCATCGACCAAAAGATAAAAGGAGTATGGGTAGCAAGCTGACTTGAACTAAACTTGATAGGCAAAAGCTAGCGAGAATCGGCCTATTTTTTAGAAGCCTGACCTGCTGTAAATGTGGATTTACAAGGTAGATAACAAAGGCTGCTAAAAAACTTAACTGAAAATTCAGTTGGAAGATCTTAATTGGATTCCTAAAAAGCCAACCCACCAGGATCAGAGACAAGATATTCTGCTTGCTTATCTTGATAGAAAAATGTGTGAAGAGGTCGCTAAGAATGAAGGTCAAGCTAGCTCTTACAAGTCCTACCGGGAAAAAGGTCAACCAGTTGAAAAATAAAATAGCTGGACTAAGCAAAAGAAGTCGCTTGATCCTAACCGACCGACGTAGCTGAAAGAGGCTGAGAAGAGGTAGGATAAAAAGATCAAAATGGAAACCCGAAACAGCTAAAACATGTTGCAGACCCAAGTTACGAAAGTCTCGCTTCAGGGTCTGATTAAGATACTGCTTTTGTGCAAAACAAAAACTTATCAAAAAATCAGCAGGGTCTTGACCTAACTTTTGGCTGAGCCAAAGGGCAAAATCTTGGTAAAAGTTCTGGCGGTTAAACTTCTCTTTGGTCCAGCCCTGATCCTGACCTTTAAAGGCCGGAGGTAGTTTTAATTTGGCATAACAATTATGGCTGGCTAGATAAGCCTTTTCTGAAAAGCCGCCAGGATTTCTTTGTCCATCTGGTTTTTCAATAAAAAAACTCCCCTTAAGGGTTTGGACATGTCCTTGGTCTACTTTTAACCAGCAGGCAAACCTTTCCCCTGCCTTATTTTCAAAAATAGCAAGCCTATTTCCTTTAGGTGAGATATCCAGGTCCTCTACCCTGGTTAAAAATAGCTCATGCCTAGACTTGGCTAATCGTTCAGCCTGGCGGGCCCGAGTCACCTGTAGGTTGAGACGGAAGGCCTGAAACAGGATAGGGAAAAGGATGAGAAGCCAAAAAACTTTATCAGTTTTTGCCAGATAGTCATAGCCTATAAAATATAGGGATAGGTAGCCAAAGAGAGCAAGAATAAAGAAGAAAAAGTGAGCCCTAACCAGTAAGCTGGATAAAATAAAAAGTAGGCCAAAACTGATAAGAGCCTGACCCCGATGGCAAAATAGCCGCCCCACTAATCTTTTGCAAAAACTCCAAGTCATGCCCTCATTATCCGGTTCCTAGCCAGCTTATTTGCAAAAAGATTTGAGAAAAACTGCTATTTTCCGGAAAATCTGAGAGATAGGCCTAGCGGGCTACTAAAGGAGTTCCGGATTGATAACCGCAGCAATTGTAGATTTCAATTGGTCAAGGCCAGTTTTTTTAAGAGATGAACTGATAATCGGCCGAAAATCTTCCTGTAATTCTTGGCTAAGGTGCGATTTTATCAGATCAACTTGAGGCTTAATCTTGGTCTTTTTCAACTTATCTGCCTTAGTCAAAACGACAACATAAGGAATATTGGAATGGCCTAGCCATTCCAGCATATCTAAGTCATCCTGGCTGGGTTTGTGGCGGATGTCCAAAAGCTGGATCAGCAAACTAATTTCTGTCGTTTCTAAGTAACGGTTGGTTAGATTTGAAAACTTTATCTGGTTTTTTTTGGCCACTTTAGCATAGCCATATCCTGGGAGGTCAACAAGATAAAAGGCTCCATCAATCAGATAAAAAATCACCTGCTGGGTCTTACCTGGACTCTGGCTGGTCCTGGCCAAATTTTTGTTGTTACAGAGGGCATTGATCAGGGAAGACTTGCCAACATTTGACTTGCCTGAGATCACAATTTGTGGCAGATGTGTCTGAGGAAATTGCTCTACTTGGCCAGCTACCTGGTCAAGTTTTGTATTTTGATAATTTATCTTCATTTCTTTTGTATCCCTTCTCAAACATTGTTATAATAACTTTACTTGCGAAAGTTAACAAGTGAGGTGTTTATGTCTAATTCGGCAAATGACGATAACTTTTCTTCGGCAGCGGAAATGTTAGTCTTAAACAGTTATGGCGGTGAAGTTTTACGCCCGCTTGGGCCCGTTGCCCTAATCTGCGAACAAGTTGACCACGCCTTATCCGATGCACTCAACTATCAATTAAATCGCCGCCGACAAGAAACAGTCGAGGAGTTTCCGGAATTTGCTAAGATACCCGGATATTTACGGTCTGAATATAGGACCCCCGTTTCTCTAAAAAGATATGCTTCGGGTGAAGGTCATGCCACGATTCTAGATACAGTTCGAGGACATGACCTTTTCATTGTCACCGATGTCTTAAACTATGGCAAGACTTATACCCGTTTTCAAAAAAACTTTCCCATTTCACCCGATGAATGCTTCGAAGATCTGTGTCGGTTGATTTCTGCAGCCCACGGAGTAGCAAAGCGGATTAACGTATTTATGCCCTATCTCTACCAAGGTAGGCGTTATAGGAGAGAAAGTAGAGAGTCCTTAGACTGTGCCGTTATGCTAAAACGCTTGTTTGACCTGGGTATTGCCAATTTCATTACCTTTGATGCCCACGATGACCGCATCGCCAATGCTGTTCCGCGTCATAACTTTGAGTCTGCCGAAACTTCACTCCAGCTGCTCCAGGCCCTGGTTAGAGAATATCCCGATGTCAAGATAAATAAAGACAATTTTATGGTCGTTTCAGCAGATGAAGCCTCGATCACTCGTGGTATCTACTATGCCTCAATAATGCAGGTTCCCCTGGGAATTTTTTATCGGAGGTACGATCCCAGACTGCTCAGCAAATTCCAATATACAGCCCAGTATCTCAAGGCCCATGCCGACAAGTTATTTTTAGGAGAAAATGTAGCCGGCAAGGATGTTTTAATCGTGGACGATATGATTGATACAGGTAAAACTGTGCTGGAATGTGCCCGTAAACTAAAACAAAGACAAGCCAATCGAATTTTTGTTGCTGTCTCTTTTGCTCAGTTTTCCTTGGGCATTGAATCTTTTAACAAAGCATACGAAACCAAGCTCATTGACCGCATTTTTGCAACTAACCTGGCCTACAGACCAGAGAATCTTTTGGCAGCAGATTGGTTTTGTGATGTGGATTTATCAAGTTACCTAGCCTTGCTGATTGACGGCGTCAATCACAACGCTTCACTTTCACAATTTATTAACCCGAATAAGAGGATTGGGCGATTACTGGAGTCTTATAAAGGAGAATCTAATGCAGGTTGAAGATGATAAATGCATGAAACGCAATGATAAGAATTACTATCGTTATGACCAATATGGGGATAATCCCATGCCGGCAGATGCTCCGGTTGGAATTATTGCCCTCAACGGGGCCAAGGACTTTGGTGATAAGGTAAACCAGCAGCTCATAGAAAGGCGTCAAGAATACCTGGACCAACCTACAGAAAGTGTTAATGCCGCAGGCTTTTTGCGCGATGACTACTCTATCAAAGCCGAAGCTATCCGCTTTGCTACAGGTGAAGGCAAGGGTGTTATCGGTCAGACCGTCAGAGGGCATGACCTCTATCTGATCTGTGACGTTTTAAACTATTCCTGTACCTACAATATGAGGGGGTTTACCAACCACTATAGCCCTGATGACCACTACCAGGATCTCAAGCGCGTGATTCTGGCAGCTTCGGGGAAAGCCCGCCGAATCAACGTCATCATGCCTTTTCTCTATGAAGGACGTCAGCATAGGCGTAATTCTCGAGAGTCCCTCGATTGTGCCTATATGTTAGAGGACATTTTCGACCTGGGTATTTCTAACTTTATTACTTTTGATGCCCATGATGACCGGGTAGCCAATGCCGTTCCGACATCCAGTTTTGAATCGATCCCTTCTACCTATCAAATCCTCAAGGCCTTAATCAGGTCAACGCCGGATATTAAAATTAACCCGGAGACCCTCATGATCGTTAGCCCTGATGAAGGTGCTATCGGACGGTCTATGTACTATGCTTCTATGCTCAACCTACCTCTCGGAACTTTTTACAAGAGGCGTGACTATTCTCAGGTTATAAAGGGGCGCAACCCCATCATAGCCCATGAGTTTTTAGGGGACTCCGTCAAAGGCTACGATGTCTTGATTGTCGACGATATGCTTTCTTCCGGAGAATCCATGTTGGACCTAGCCAAGGCACTGAGAGAAAAAGGTGCTAAACGGATCTTTTGTGCTGTTACCTTTGGCCTTTTTACGGATGGCATTAATGAATTTGATAATTACTATAACAAGGGAATCTTAGATAAGGTTATTGCCACTAATCTCACCTACTTGGCTCCAGAAGTTAGGGCGGCTGAGTGGTTTGTTGAAGCTGATATGACTAAGTTCGTGGCCCTTTTGATTGACGCCATGAACCACAATGCCTCTATGGCCAGCCTGATTACACCAACCAATAAAATCAACAAGCTATTGAGAAAATTAAGACAATAAGCTGATAGGGGAAATTCTCCCCCCTGCAGAGAACCCTAAATATAACAGCTTTCCTCTTAACAAAAACCTTGACCTCTCCAACCGTGTGCGAGAGATCAAGGTTTTTTAATGATTCTAAAAGCTAAATAGCCAAACAGGCTCCTCTTATGAAAATCCAGATAAACTTTAGGCTTTAATACAATGCCCTTGTCTGGCCAAGAGTTCCCTATCTAAGGATGATGCCGCCGCTTCATCTAAGACAACAATCAAATCACTATGAAGCTGGAGGATAGATGCCGGCACACTGGGGATAACCGGACCTTGAAGGGCCTGGTGGACAACTTCTGCCTTAGCCTCTCCTGAAACCACAAAAATAATCTGCCGGGCCTGCATGATGGGGCGGAAACCCATGGTTATAGCCTTCTTAGGGACCTCAGTTTCATCATGAAAAAACCTGGAGTTTGCTTTTATTGTCGAGTCCGTCAATTGAACAACATTGGTTGGGGCAACAAAGGCCGGTCCGGGTTCATTAAAGCCAATATGCCCATTATTACCCATTCCAAGTAACTGGAGGTCAATGCCTCCACAGGCATCGATCATCTTGTCATAATTGTGACATTCTTCATCTAAGTTTGCAGCAATGCCATTGGGCACATGTGTTCTCTCAGGGCTAACATTAATATGGTTTAAAAGGTTTTCGTTCATAAAATGGCGGTAACTCTGCGGATGACTATCCTTGAGCCCTATATATTCATCAAGGTTAAAGGTATCAACATTCGAAAAATCAAGTGCTTCTTCTTCACTGAGACGTATCAGCTCCTTGTAGGCACCAACAGGCGTTGAACCGGTTGCGAGGCCGAGGACCGTATGCCGGTGTACCCGAACCTGGCTGGCTATAATCTCAGCTGTTCTTTTGCTTAATTCTTGGTAATCTTTACTAATAATTAGACGCATATCTTTCACTCCTCAGAATTGCCTGTGCTCTCAACATCAGTTTTGGCATTTCGTTTAAGCAGGAAAACTGTCCAACCGATAATCATACCCAAAACAAGTTCAACCCCTGTGATCAAGGCAAAGCTTTCCAACTGATTACCGGCTATCAGGCAATTAAACAAAACGACCAAAACCAGACCAACGACAGCTAAAATAAAATTACCCAGGGCATTATAGCGAAAGAAAACCAGGAAACTATGAAAGGCCGTCGTTCCCTGGTCCTGGGCTTTCTTTGTAGCGGTTCGCCTAGTCTGTTTTTTCTTTTGCGTTTGTCTTGCCATCTGACTCCTCCAAAACAATTAGATTTTACTATTTCCTAATGCCCCGGTAAAGCAGGCGGCACCCAGTAGGTCTTATGGTGGTCATAAATTACCATGCCGGGTCTGGCCCCCTTAGGCTTTCTTACATATTTTGCCTGGCAGCAATCAACAGCTAACTTTCCCCCATGGCCAGCAGGCATATTATTACCGGCAGAATACCAAGCCGCTATAGAAGCTGCTTGTTCAATATGACTGGCTTCAAGCAAAAACGGGTCCTCCGCCTGAAGAATCACGTGGCTTCCGCTTATATCCTTGGCGTGAAACCAGAGATCATCCGGTCTCGCCTCTTTCAAAGTCAGCCGGTCATTTTGCAGATTATTACGACCGGCATAAACGACTATACCCTGGCCGAGGTCAAATTTTCTTGGCGGTGCCGCCTCATCTATTTTAGTTTTAGCATGTACTCGTCCGCGTTTTTTCTGAGCGGCTTGTCTGACCTGGTACTTCTTGCTTTTCTTTCCAGGTTTACCCGGATTTAAAGCAGTTTTCAGGAGATGTTTCGGATTTTCGCCTATCTCAACCGATTTAGGCCTAATCCGACTTTGGTCAAAAGCCTTAAACTCATACTCTACAGCTTCAAGGTCTACTAGATTTTCAGCTCGGTCCAAGGCCGTTTGGAGCGACTCTAGCCAGGTAAGTTCCGCCTGGTCTTCAGTTAAAAGTTTCCTAGAGCTATTTAGTTTAGACTTGGCTTTTCGGTAACGCTTAAAATACAGGCCAGCATTATCCGCCGGGGTCAGGTGAGCCTTCAATTTGAGCTTAAGGGTCTTTTGCTCTGGGTCATAGTAGTCAACCAGCTCCACAGACTCAGCCCCCTCTTTCACCAAATAGAGTTGAGAATTTAGGAGCTCCCCCTGCTTTTGGTAGAGGTCTGCCTTTTGTCCCTCGGCATAATCCTTTTGATGAAGGTCAAGCTTCTTTAAGGCATGTCCCTGTGCCTTGTGAAGACGGCGAGCAATCTCTTGCCTCCTCTGCTTAAAGACCTGATCTTCATCTTGCAAAGAATAAAAAACATCCATAGCCAAAGAAAGAGAATCCACTTCACGCCGAAAAGGTAGAGATCGAAAGCTAAAGGCGTGGAAATCATACGGCCGAACGGCTTTAGCGGATTGGAAGTAAAGACACGGTTGATCTGCCCCTGCAACAAGCATTTCAGCCGTCTTATAAAAGGCAGAGGTCAGCTGTTGTTTTTCCGATAGATTCAATTGGTCCGGATGCAACCTGGCATCCAGTCCCGCTGCTTCTACAATGGACCGTGCCAACAAAGGAGAAAAACCCAGGACATTTCCGGTAATCGCTTTCTCAAGGACCCCCTTGGCCTGTCCGTTTTCCAAGAAGTCCAGGACCTCATCGCCAGACGCAAGAAAGTCCTCCACAGACCTCTTATCTTGGCTGGGTGGCAGCTGGTAAGGCCTGGCCGGCATTATTTCTCTTTTGCTTGAAACATCCTGGTCAACGTGAATCAGAGCATCGTGAATCACACGGTCTTTGTTTAAAAATATGATGTTGGAGTAACGCCCCATGATTTCAGCCTGGATATACTTGTAGTCCGTGTCCCCCAGGTCATTGATCGTTTCGAATTTCAGACTGAAAACTCGCTCATAGCCTTCTTGTTTAAGGGCCGTCAAGCGGCTGGCCAACAAGTATTTACGAAGGAGCATGCAAAAATTAGGGGCCTGGCGCGGGTTGGCAAAGTCTCTACTTGTAATATAAATTCGGGGTGATGATGGGTTAGCCGAAAGATAGAGCTTTACCTGCTTCCTATCCCGGCGAAAAACCAGCAAGAGGCTAAACCGGTCCGGTTGGTAGATCCGGTCAAGCCTTGCCCCAGTCAGGCGGTAGGCTAATTCTTGGCCGAGAAATTTAGCCCCAATCCCATCTAAAGGCATACGACCCGGTCTTGACTTAAGAGAGTTTGTAACTCAAGAGGAATGACATACTCTGCCTGCTGTTTCTTAATCTTGCTCAGAAATTCTGAATCACCAAGTGAAATGGCACAGCCACAATATTTTTGCCTATAGAGGCCATCCTCTCTGGCCATCTGTTGGCCCTTACGGAAACCCTCCGTAAAATCTGCTGCCATATATTCTACGCCGAATCTAGCCGCATTTTTATGGCCTGAGGCGTGGATGAGGTCGTGTTTCTGGTAGGGACTGACGAGAAGGCTTGTCGTAAAAATATCAAAATCATTTTCCTTGGCATACTCAGCCACCCGTCTCAAACGGTATTCGTAGCAAAAAGCACAGCGCTCGGGACTCCTACCATAAGAACACCAGCTTCTGGGGTCGCACTCCTCCTCGACCAGGATAGGCAGCTTTCTCAGTTCCGCTAAACGCATAGCGCCCTCCAAGCGCCTATACCACTCAGTTTCAGGGTGAATGTTAGGGTTATAGAAAAAGAGGGTGATATCATATTGTTCAAAACTCTTTAGCAGCTCTACCGGATACTCACCGCAGGGGCCGCAGCAGAGATGTAAAAGCATCTTTTGAGCTTGTGTCGACACTGCTTAATCCTCCTCTAAGTTACCTGGGGCGTCCTCTATGTCTTTGAGGCTAACCTGCCTCTGCCCAGAATTTACCGATCTATTATCCTTTTTATCGACAGGTGCTGTCAAATTCAAGTGCTGCCAACCGGCCTTAGTCAAAATCCTCCCCCGAGGAGTTTTAGCGATCAGACCCATCTGCATGAGATAAGGTTCACAGATATCCTCGATCGTCTTGGCATCTTCCCCGGTCATAGCAGCCAGGGTATCAAGGCCTACTGGTCCCCCGGAAAAGCCTTCGGCCATAGCCAACATGAGGTTACGATCGGTATTATCAAGACCCTGGTCGTCGATCTCCAGAGCTTTAAGGCCAAGGTTTACTACCTCTTTATCAATAACGCCACTTCCCCTAACTTCTGCAAAGTCCCTCATCCTTCGCAAAAGGCGAATGGCTATTCGCGGTGTTCCCCGGCAACGGCCAGACAAGATCTTTAGGCCTTCTGGGTCCATTTTAACCTGCAAGAGGTCAGCATTATGCTGGAGAATTTGGGCTAATTCTTTAGGCGAATAGAGTTCCAACCTGTTGATCATACCGAAACGGTCACGTAAAGGAGCACTGAGCAAGCCGGCCCTGGTAGTTGCCCCGATCAAGGTAAAATGGGGCAGGTCTAGCCTGATCGACCTGGCACTCGGACCCTTGCCTATGATGATATCTATGACAAAATCTTCCATAGCCGGATAGAGAATTTCCTCTACTTGATAGTTTAGCCTATGGATCTCATCGATAAAGAGGATATCATTGGCCTTGAGGTTGGTCAGAATTGCAACCAGGTCACCCTGACGCTCTATCGCAGGTCCGGAAGTGACCCTTATATCAGAATTCATTTCTTGAGCAATAATTCCCGCAAGGGTGGTTTTTCCCAGACCGGGAGGCCCATACAAAAGAACATGGTCCAGAGACTCTTGGCGCTTTTTTGCTGCTTCAATAAAAACCTGGAGATTCTTCTTGATCTTGGTTTGCCCATAAAAATGTTCAAAGGACAGGGGCCTAAGGGCACCCTCCCCTTGGTCATCCAGACGCAGCTCCCGGTCAACCAGCCGAGGCTCTTCCTTGTCCCCGGAAAATTCTTGATTAAATATGCTGTAAAAGCCGTCTTCTTTCATCCTTCTCCTATACTTTCTCCCGGAATATACGTTTGACTGTCCAGGCTAGAAATAGCGGTAAGCTCTACACTAAATGATGGCAAGCTCTCTTAGTGCGGCCTTGAGTAGTTCTTCTAACCCAAGTTCTTCCGCTTCAGCCTGTTTTTTTAAGGCCAGCTCAACAGCTTGTCCAGCCTCTGCTTCAGCATAGCCGAGAACCATAAGGGCCGCCACAGCCTCTCCTGCATGACCAAACCCTTGGATATCTTCGGCATGGGGTAAGTCCATAGAAGCAGCGGGTAGGCTAGAGAGGTCCGGCAAGGCTTTTTTCAGTTTATCTTTTAGTTCCAAGATAATGCGCTGCGCCCCTTTTTTACCAATCCCCTTAATTGTGGTTAATTTTTTAGAATCATCATTCAAGACCGCTAAAGCAAAGGCATCCAGGCTAATCGAAGCCACGATAGCCCCTGCTACCTTTGGCCCAATTCCTGAAACCGTTATTAAAAGCTCAAAAAGCTTTTTTGTCTCCTGGTTAGGAAAGGCATAGAGGGAGATCTCATTTTCCCGAACATTCATATAGGTCCAGACCCTCACATCTTCTCCCAGGGCTGGAAATTGCTGCCCCATACCCGGACCATATTGGAGGTCAAAAGCTAAACCTCCTACCGACACTAAAATATTCTCCGGATTTTTCTGGACAATTTTTCCATCTATAAAAGCAATCATATCTTCTCCTATTTTTGGTAGCCACCAACAGCTAGGGATTCTAGCCTGTTCCCTGAATGGGCATGACATATGGCCACAGCGATAGCATCGGCTACATCATCCGGCTTAGGTATTTCATCAAGTTTTAAGAGGACCTTGACCATCTCTTGGACCTGGGACTTATTCGCCATACCATAGCCGGTTACAGCCATCTTGACCTGGCCGGGCGTATACTCAAATACAGGTAAGCCAAAGCGGGCTCCGGTAACAACACATACTCCCCTAGCCTGAGCGGTACCGATCGCCGTTGTTGTGTTGCGGCTAAAAAAGAGCTCCTCTATCGCTAGAATATCCGGCTTATAGCGCTTGATCAGGCTCTCCAAGCTCCTTTCAATCGTTAAAAGTCGGTCAGGAAAATAGGACTTTGCTCGGCTGGTGATAAGGCCGTAGTCAAGCACACGAAAACGGCCTTGTGCGTAATCTATAAAGGCATAACCGGTAATAGCATAGCCGGGGTCAATTCCTAGGATTATCATAAACAGTCATTTCCTCAAACATTTGTTCTATTTTAACATATTTTTCTTTTCCAAGTAGTCAAAGGGATTTTCGGCCAATCCAATGTCCTTGATAGTCCGGTTGAGGATCAAGTAATCACTTTTCTTTTGTACACTATACCAGGCAATCTGATAGTTGATAATTGCCCCACACAGGATAATCTGTACACTAATATTAAGCCAAAGCATAAGGATGATAATGTTGGCCAAGCCTCCATAGAGGCTGGCAAAACTGGCCCTTCTAGCAATATAAAAAGAGTAGATAAAGGATAGGGCAATCCAAGCTAAGGCAGCAAATGTGGCTCCCGGCCAGTTTGGAATAGCGGCTCCTGACCTCCGGGAACTGATAAAATAAAGGATATAAACTATAGCAAAGATCAAAAATAGACCAAAGCCATAGGTAGATAAATCGATTAAAGATCTATCAAGCTCTATAAAGGAAAAATACTTTTCGATAAGGTCAAAAATAACGCGACCAAAGCTCATGATCAAAGTTGCCATGACCAAGATGATAAAAATCAGAATAGTCAGCAAAATCCCAATTAGCCTTGCAGGTATGCTGATTCCCCTATCTTTTTTGGGGTAGATATTGGAAATACCTTTAAATACTTGTCCTATCCCTTTAGATGAAGCCCATAGAGTTGTTAATACAGAAACCGACAAGGAGAGGACCGATAAGGGTGGTGATATGCTTTGCATCATGGGTCTGACAATGTTGACGATCGGCTCCGGCAGGAGGGTTTTCACAGTCTCAATGGTTTCGGGTGAAACAGCCATATTTCTACCAACTAAGGAAAGAAAAAACATCAGCAAAATAAGGATTGGAAAAAAGGCCAAAAGAAGATAGTAAACAACCGATGCCGCCTGGCTGAACAAGTCATAATGTGCCCAGAGCTGAACAAAATCGACTACATAGTCC
The DNA here is from genome assembly GCA_947254895.1 of uncultured Clostridia bacterium. Lineage (GTDB taxonomy): Bacteria > Bacillota > Clostridia > Saccharofermentanales > DTU023 > UBA5436. Next base: position 2,046 of record CAMYEY010000024.1, on the reverse strand, counting down.
CAAATCCGACCAGCCCTTTTACCCCGCCAAGCCTCCGGCCCTTGAACAAGAAATCTTTTGCTTATCCTAAACCAAGACTGACGACGGATCGACTTTTGCTGCCGATTAAGCTGTCTATATTTACGAGACCTGCCCTTTTTATTTGAATTGCGTTCGGCCATCCCCACTCTGCTTTCTTAAACTTTTAGCTAGAATTCTACTTGTAAATTGGTCTCCTGACAAACCCAACCCCAACTCTTACAGTTGGTCCGAATCTAAAATAATCGTAAAAGGCCCATCATTCACCAGTTCTACCTGCATATCTGCACCAAACTGACCGGATTGGATATCCGGAAATTCTGACCTGGCCAAGTTAAGCATATACTGATAAAGTCGATTTCCAGTTTCAGCCGGTCCTGCCTTAGTAAAGCTAGGCCGGTTGCCCTTTTTGCAGTCCGCATAGAGGGTAAATTGAGAAATGAGTAAAATATTCCCTGAAACCTGCTTAATATCCAAATTGGTCTTACCTGCATCATCGGCAAAAATACGCATTCTGGATAATTTTCGCCAGACTAGGTCCGCATCCTCCTCCATATCGTCGCCGGATACTCCTAAGAAAACTAGGAGACCTGTACCTATTTCCCCTATCACCTGGCCAGCAACCTTCACTCTGGCCTCTTTTACTCTCTGTATTAGCGCTCGCATCTTTATTCTCCCCCTTCTAAAGTTTATTGACTCATATAGGCTAACCGGGTATCAGACCTTCCAACGAACCGGTCGATAAGTCTTATCTTAACAAAAACATGTTATAATCATAAGGGTATCCGCCAAATATTAACAGGTAGGTACCCCTTTCTGAGAGTTCAATAACAACAAGAAAATTTTGGAGCGGATAATCAATTGTTGAAGGGAAAAGTCCAAAAAATTATCATAGTCATTTCTCTCTTGATCATTGTTGCCTGTAGCTTCGCCCTATTATTTAGAGATAAAATTTTAGACCTAACCAGACCTTCCCAGAGCATAGTTCAAAGGGAAACTGTGGAACAGATAAGAGAGACTCACCGTCCACACAAGACCAACAAGACTGAACCAACTCATCATCCCCTTCCCAGCCACAAGCTTAAAGCTCCGGAAGCAGGGTCTTTTAAGTTGACCGCCAGCCAACTGGACCAGCTGAAAGAAAAAATTATCCTCCCTCAAATCAGTAATTATCCGGGCAAGATCCAGATTTATTTTGAAATCATCGCCTCCGATCAAAGCATAAGCTACAACAATAGCCAAATGTATCCGGCCAGCCTTGCTAAATTATTTCTGATGGGTGCCATTTTTGAAGAAGTACAAGCTGGTCGTCTTGCTTATGACGAAAATCTGGCGGCCCTGGTCACCCCCATGATCACTTACAGTGATAATAAGTCCTTTAATGACCTCCTAGCCATCTTGGCTGACCGAGGCAGGGCCAAAAACCCCTATAAGTCATTGGATGAATTTTGTAAAAAGTATGCTTTTAAGGAAACCGTTATCCATAACTACTTTATCCTCCAACCCAAAGAACACGAGTTTTTAAGAAATTACCTGGTCGACTATAATTTTTGGACCAGCAGCCGTGATGTTGGCCATTTTTTCAAACTGTTAGCCCAAGGAAAACTTGTCAGCAAAGAGGCTTCAGACCAAATGCTCGACATCCTATCCCGCCAAGAAAGACTCTCGAAGCTGCCCCATCTCCTTCCGGAAACAGCCAAGGTCTGTAACAAAACAGGAGAATTTAATAACTTTAGCCATGATGCCGCCCTCATCTCCAGCCCCAACTGTGATTACATCTTAGTCGTCATGTCTGAACTACTTTTGCCGGAAAAAACCTATCCGGATCCAGATGACGAAGGAGACGGTGGGGACTCAGTAGAAGTGAGCCCGGATATAATTTTAGCTAATCCGGCTGACCAGATCATGCAAAGCTTATCCTTAGATATCTACAACTACTTGAACAAGCCTTAGACTGAGTAACACCGGTACATCTGGCATACAGCCAAGTTTACTCGCAGCTGGCCCAGTCTAAAAGGCGACTATTTT
>CAMYEY010000023.1 GCA_947254895.1 uncultured Clostridia bacterium | reverse complement strand
CACCGGTGGCGAATCGTCGGCAGCGTCAGATGTGTATAAGAGACAGATCCTGAGTCTAATGTTCAATTTGGTGAGGGAGGAGCCGGGACTTTCTCCGATGGTAAGTTAACGACAGGAATAAATGACCCCTTGTGCCGCAAGGTTTTAACGGAACTTCATCGCTTTGGTGGACCTGATGACATCCTTTATAAGAATAAACCCCATATTGGGACCGATTTGCTGAGGGGGATTGTTAAGGGTATTAGGCAGGAGATTATCCGGCTGGGTGGTCAGATCTGCTTTTCCAGCAAGTTGGTTGACCTCGAAATTGATAGGGGAAAGATCAAAAGCGTCACGGTTGAGTCTGGCCCGCAAAAGTATCAGCTAGCCTGTGATAGGTTAATTTTGGCCATGGGGCATTCGGCTCGTGACCTTTTTAGGACCTGCCTTGATAAAGGACTGGGAATGGAGCAGAAGGCCTTTTCAATAGGGGCTAGAATTGAGCACCCCCAGACTTTAATCAATGGGGCCCAGTATGGCGACCCGGCACTGGCCAAGTTGCTGGGTGCTGCTGACTATAAACTTAATTGCTTGACCGAAGATAAAAGGGGAGTCTACACCTTTTGTATGTGTCCGGGTGGCCGGGTGATCGTAGCTTCTTCTACCCCGGGTCAGCTGGTTTCAAATGGTATGAGTTACCATGCCAGGGCAGGGGCCTTTGCTAATTCGGCCCTTTTGGTTGATGTCAGAAAAACAGACTTTGCTTCTAGCCAGCCTCTGGCAGGCCTGGAATTTCAAGAAAAGTGGGAAAGCTTGGCCTACCAACTCAGTACTACTTACAAGTTATTAGAGACAGATCTTAAGGGCTTTGCCTCCTCTCCCTTGGCCAAGGCCTTGCCCGCCTTCGCCAGCCAGTCCATCCTTGAGGCCTTACCCAGACTAGACCAAAAGCTAAAAGGCTTTGCTGGTGAAGAAGCCAGGTTGCTGGGGCCTGAAACCAGGAGCTCTTCGCCGGTTCGCTTTTATCGAGATAAAAATTTTGAGGCTAATATAAAGGGGATCTACCCGGCTGGAGAAGGAGCAGGCTATGCTGGAGGTATTATGTCAGCAGCAGTCGATGGCTTAAAAGTAGCAGCCGCCATAGTTGGAGGAGAATAAGCATAAGAAATTTGACCAACTAAAAATCCCCGGACAGCTTAGACTGCCGGGGATTTTTTACTTCCAGTTTACAGGAAGAGTTTGTTAGTAGTTGACTCTGACCATTTCTAACGAAGGCTTAAACCCTAGTTGTCACTATAATTGTCAAAGTAGCCTTGGATATAAATGATAGGCGTACCTTTATCACCACTGCCGGAGACCAGGTCGGAGAGGGAACCCAAGAGGTCGGTTAGGCGACGGGGGGTTGTTCCTTCCGAAAGTTCTTTATCCAATTTGCTATCTGCATCATCCTTGGCTTTGATTCGCTTAGCAATTTCTGCTTGCTTTTCGGCAGAGGAAAGATCTTTGTAGTCGCTGTCGGCCAGGTATTTAATTTTAAGCTCATGGGGTTGGCCTTCAAGCCCTTTGGTGTAGGCCGGTGAAACAACAGGGTCAGCTAATTCCCAAATTTTGCCAACCGGGTCCTTAAAAGCCCCATCACCATAAATCATCACTTCGATGTTCTTGCCTGACCTGGCTTTTAGTTCTGCAGCGATTTTTTCAACGAGCTCTTGACAGTTACGGGGGAAGAGTTTGACGACGGTCTCACTGGCCTTGTTAGATCCCAGTAAGCCATAGTTCTCGTTGTAACCGTGTTTGTCAGATTTTTCGTTTAAAATATCAGCTAGGGATAAGACCAGATCAGCTCCAGCTTCTTTTAGTCTAATCATACTTTGATGACGGGTATGAATGTCGCAAACGAGGACATTCTTGGTGAATTGTAAAATCTTGCGACAGTCATTGGCAAAGATGATTTCACATTCTGCCCCGGCTTCCTCAACGATATCTTTGTAGAACTTGACATAGTCCATGCCGGTGAAAGGGTGAACAGATTTGCCAAAAGCCTCGGTGAACTCTGATTCTGTTAAAACGTCATTCCAAGGGTTAATCGTGGAAGAGATGAGCAACTGGTCATCAAATAGGTGATTGCCTACTTCATCCGAGGGAAAACTCAGCTGAATATAGATTTTATCGACAGCTGCTGCCATTCCTCTTAAGAGGATAGAAAAGCGGTTACGGGAGAGGATAGGTAAACTCAAACCCAGCTCGGTCCGGCCGGCCAGTTTAGCCTTGAGATCATCTCGAATATCATCAATTGACGCGTAGTTACCTTGGGTTCTAGCCACAACTGATTCTGTAATGCTGACGATATCGCGGTCTTGCACCTTAATGTTTTCAGACTCAATCATGTTCATGATGAGGTCCGGAATCATGCTGACCAGGTCATCACCTTGATCAAAAATAGGGGCTCTTACACCGCGGGCGACAGTTCCAACGTAGCGTGTCATATTTTTCTCCTTGCTCGACTTATACTTAAGTCGCTTCTGCATTAGACTTCAGCATTTTTCAGCCATGGGATATTATACCCCTATATTTTTCAATTGCACAAATTTCTTGAAAATATCCAAAACTCTCCCTAAACTGACCAAGGTAAGTGTGTTATGATGATGAATAATGAGAGATTAGGAGCAAGCATGCAGGATCAAAATAAGGTTGTAATCTATACTGATGGGGCCTGTTCAGGTAATCCGGGACCCGGAGGCTGGGCAGCCATTTTAAAGTTGGGCCAGTATGAAAAAGAGCTATCCGGTTTTGAAGCCAATACAACCAATAACCGGATGGAGTTGACTGCTGCGGTTAAGGCTTTGGAAGCCCTGAATCGTCCTTGCAAGGTGGAGTTGTATAGTGACTCAGCTTACCTGGTTAAAGCTTTCACAGAAAAATGGCTGGATAAGTGGCAGAGTAATGGCTGGCGTAATTCAACTAAACAGCCCGTTAGCAATTCAGACCTCTGGCAAGAGCTCCTCACTTTGAGTCAACAACACCAGGTTGATTGGATCTGGGTAAAGGGTCATGCGACAAATGCCTACAATAATCGTTGCGACCGCTTAGCAGTTGGTGAGATAGAAAAAAACCGCTAATCTTACGAGCATGCTGGAAAAGGCTGAAATTAAAATGTCCAAACAAGATAAATATAAACAAAGAAAATTTGAATTTTTAGAAGAGAAAATTGCTAGTGAAACTCCCTTTAGAGGGAGAGTTTTCCAGGTCGAATTAGCTCAGGTCAGGTTACCTGATGGGAGCAAGTCCAGTAGAGAAATAGTCCACCACTTTGGGGGAGCTTGTGTCGTTGCACTAGATTCTGACCGTAACCTTTATTTGGTTGAACAGTACCGGATCTCACCGGGGCTGGAAATGTTGGAACTGCCGGCAGGTAAGCTGGAAAAGGATGAAGACCACCTGCTTTGTGCCCGGAGAGAAGCCAGGGAAGAGTTAGGGGTGACGGCAGGAGATTGGCAACTGCTGACGGAATTTTACCCGACGCCGGGATATTCCAGTGAGTTGATTAAGATCTACCTGGTCCGGAATATTAAACTTGGGAAAAACAAGCTGGACCCGGGCGAGTTTTTAAGAGTTAAGCAAATTCCCCTGGAGGATGCTGTACACATGGTTATGACGGGGGAAATTATTGACGCTAAGACGATAATCGGTATCCTTTTAACCGAAAAACTTTTGGGGGAGGCTGGTCGTGACACAGATTAAGTATGAGAAGAAGAACAAGGTGAAGGGAAAGGATATCATCGCAGTGTTTTTTTTCGCCTCGTCTGTCTTGATCGGTATAGCCCTTTGGCTACCTCAAGTAAAAACAGGATTTTTCGGCCAATGGTTTCAAAAGTTGTCCTATGGCCTCTTGGGTAACTCGGTGAATATCCTACCGTTCTTTTTGTTTTTTATCGCGATAGACAGCTTGCTAACCAAGACCCGGAAGGTATCTAAGACGAGAAAGAACTGTGCCATCTTCCTCTTTTTAACCGCTGTGATCCTGGTTGCAGTCCTTAATTTGGATCTCGACAAGGTCTATGCAGCCAGCCGGGTAAAAGGCCAAGCTACAGCATTTAAAGCGATATCTGTGTTTTGGCAGTCCGGCCTTAAGCCGAACTTGGTCGCTGCTGACACCGCTTGGACGGGTGGCCTGCTGGGCGGACTTTTGGGCTTTTCACTGATGGTAGTGGCCGGTCGGGTAGGAGCTATTATTATTTTGTTAGCCGTGGCCCTGGCTTTGGTAGTGGTTGTCTTTGACATTTCTTATAGCCAATATTTAAAAAAATCAGCTGAGGTTCTTCAACAAACCAGGCAGAAGTTAGAAGAGAAAAGGCGTGAAAGACTGGAACAAAAGCAGGCTAATCTGGAGCAGGACCAAGGGACTGAGTCAGATGCCCCGGATGAACTAAAAGCTGATCAAGACCAGCTTGACGTAGAGAAGCTGACTCCAAGGGATGGTTATGATTATGATTTGAGCAAAAACCTAAATGCCGAGGAGGGTTGCCAAATAAACGATGAATGGCCTGAACAGGAGTTGGCAAAAGACCTGGAGGAGGATTATGGAGAACCTTTTAAGGTTCAGTATGATTTACCGGCTGGCTCTTGGAGGACTGCAAAAGGTGACTTTGTTGGACAATCGGGCTTATCTTTTCCGGGACTTACAGGCGAAGAGCATGCGGGTTCAGAAAAAACTCCCGGCCTCCGCGACAGTGGGGTAGAGTCCTTGCAGAGGCCTGAGACCAAAGTAGGTCGTTCGGTAGAAGTGCCGCCGATAGAAGCTTCCGAGACAAGGCCAATAGAGTTAGCAGAGGGGAATGAGGGATTTGAGCCAAAAAGCCAAACTAGTATCAGAAAATTAGGCCTGAAAGATACAGCTGAGCAGGAGCGGCCGGACCAGCTTTCAGCAGATATTCCAGAGGCTGATCTTGAGATTATAGAGGACCAAGGTAGAGCCCATTGGGAGGATAGGTCGGATGTGCCTGCTACTTCCACCAAAACGGACTACCGCAAAAAGGGTAAGCAATTGTCTTTGACAGATAGCTATATCCCACCGGATCCAAATCTCTTGGCAGACCAGCCCAGCCTCAAACAGGACGAAGAAAGCATCCAGGAAATCAAGCAGCTCGGCGCAAGGCTGGAACAAACCCTGAAAGAATTTGGGGTAGATGCTCAAGTTATAAATTATACGACAGGACCAACCATTACGCGTTTTGAGCTTTCGCCGGGACCCGGGGTCAAGGTTTCCAGAATTACAAATTTGGCAGATGATATAGCCTTGGCCTTAGCCGCTATTGGTGTTAGGATCGAGGCCCCCATTCCGGGTAAGTCTGCTATAGGAATAGAGATTCCAAATAAAGAAACCAGCCCTGTCTTTTTAGGCGGGATTATTAGATCAAAGGCTTTTAAGGACAATAAGTCAGTTCTCACAGCAGGGATTGGGCGAGATATCCAGGGCAATGAAATTCTTTGTGACCTGGCCAAGATGCCCCACTTGTTGATTGCAGGTGCGACAGGTTCGGGTAAATCGGTTTGTATCAATGCGATTATTATTTCTCTACTTTATCGGTCAGGTCCCCAAGACCTTCGCCTGATTATGATTGACCCTAAGGTGGTTGAACTCAATATCTACAATGGTATTCCCCACCTCCTCCAGCCTGTTGTCACCAACCCCAAAAAAGCCTATGGGGCCCTTAACTGGGCTATCTCTGAGATGGAAGACCGCTATCAGAAATTTGCCGATAATTCAGTCCGTGACTTTACGGCCTACAACAGTTTAGTGGAGTCCGGTCAGGTAGAGGGTGAAAAATTGCCGGCTATTGTTATCATCATTGACGAGTTGAGCGACCTGATGGCGACAACACCGACTGAGGTGGAGGATGCAATTGCAAGGTTGACTGCTATGGCCAGGGCTGCCGGTATCCATTTGATTATTGCCACCCAGCGGCCGTCGGTTGACGTTATTACCGGGGTTATCAAGGCCAATATTCCATCCAGGATTGCCTTTACCGTGGCTTCCCAAGTTGACTCAAGAACCATCTTGGATATGGGGGGAGCGGAAAAACTCTTGGGTAAGGGTGATATGCTTTATTATCCCCAAAGTGCAGCTAAGCCTCTCAGGGGACAGGGTGCCTTTATCACTGATGCTGAGGTTGATAGGGTGACCAAGTTCCTCAAAGATTATTATGAGACTGATTATGATGAAACGGTTGCCCAGGCCATGGAAAATGTGGCTTCAGCTTCCGGTGGGATCAGTCCCGGTGTTAACCAGGAAGAGGAAGAAGATGAGCTACTAGATGATGCTCTCCGTCTGGTGATCGAGTCCGAGTATGCATCGATCTCCCTCCTCCAGAGGAGACTTAGCATCGGTTACCCCAGGGCTGCCCGCCTGATCGACCGTCTGCATGAGTTAGGTTTTGTGGGACCGCCGGAAGGCAGTAAACCCCGGAAGGTCCTGATTACCATGGCAGAGTACCTCAATGCTGAGAATGAGCCGGATGGTGAAGACCTAGAGTAAGTTTTAGCCTAAATCACGCTGTCAGATAAAGTAAAATAAGTTATTAAGTGTAAATTGCGAGATTGAGATAATGGGACAAATTATTGATGGAAAAAAACTAGCAGCCCGTTTAAGAGGAGAGCTGAAGGAGAAAATTCTTCGTTTAGCCCAAGGTGGTTATAGGAGGCCGAGTATTCATGTCATTTTACTAGGAGAAGATCCGGCGTCCAAGATATACGTCAGAAATAAGGCAAAAGCCTGTGAAGAAGTGGGCCTTGTTTCTACGATCCATAGACTTAAAGAGGAGGTGGGCCAGGAAGAAGTTTTGCGCTTGATCGACTCTTTAAACCAAGACCCCGAGGTTGATGGTATCCTTTGCCAACTTCCTTTGCCAAAGCACATCTCAGATAAGGCCGTTATTGCGGCGATTGACCCTGCTAAAGATGTAGATGGCTTTCACCCCATCAATGCCGGACGCTTGCTTACCGGTGAAAAGTGCCTGTTACCTTGCACGCCTGCCGGGATCCTCTACATGCTCAAGTCCATCCCGTTCGATTTTGAGGGGAAAAATGCCCTGGTTATCGGTCGGTCCAATATAGTGGGTAAGCCAGTGTCTCTTTTGCTTTTGCGGGAAAATTGTACTGTGACGATGGCCCATTCCCGGACCAAAAACCTGCCGGAAATAGCCAGACAGTCAGACCTTATCATCAGTTCTGCCGGCCAGCCCGGACTCATCGATGCTAGCTGTACAAACTCTCAGCAGGTTATCATTGATGTATCGATAAACCGTGGACCGGATGGAAAGTTGACCGGAGATGTAGCCTTTGACCAAGTGGTTGATAGGGTTTCAGCTATTAGCCCTGTTCCGGGAGGGGTAGGGCCGATGACAATAGCCATGCTCTTGACCAACAGCCTGAATGCTTACCTGATGCGGCATGGGCTTGAGCCGGACTGGACTTAGGGAAGCTTGGCCTGAGTTGAGGGCCCAGCCTATGTTTAAAAAGTTTATTCAAGTTGTGTTTCAGAAAAATTAAAGAACTAGATAAAGAGGCTTTAAAATGGATAAAAAACAAGAAAATATGGGATTTTTAATTGAGACAGCTGAGATTGTTGCCGTTGGCACAGAGCTTCTCATTGGACAGACTATGAATAGCAACGCTCATTATTTGGCGGGTCAGCTTACTCTCTTAGGTATTAATTCCTATTATCAGACTGTGGTTGGAGATAACCCTGACCGCTTAAGTGAAACCCTAGCTCGTGCCTTGACTAGGGCTGACCTGGTCATTACTTCGGGTGGTTTAGGACCAACGGCTGATGACATAACAATGCAATATTCGGCCAAGTTAGCAGGTAAAGAGTTAGTCTTAGATCCGGATTCAGAGGCCAGGATAGCTGAATATTTTTTAAGTTCCAACAGGACTCCTTCTGCCAACAATTGGAAGCAGGCTATGCTGCCTGAGGGTGCCTATATCATGACGAATAACAATGGTACAGCCCCGGGAGCTATCATGACCTTTTCCTACCAGGGACAAACTAAGGCTATAGCCTGTTTGCCAGGCCCACCGAGTGAACTTAAGCCTATGTTTGAGGAACATCTGGCACCTTGGCTCAAAGCGAGAACCAAATATACCTTTAAACACCGTTTTCTCCACCTGATAGGAATTGGTGAATCCGATGCTGAGATGAAGGTTCGTGATTTAATAGATGGTCAAAAAAATCCAACCCTAGCTCCTTATGCATCACCCGGGGAAGTTTGTTTCCGCCTTACTCAGCGTTTTGATAGAAGTGAACCGGAAGCTGACCGCTTGGGAGAGCTTGCAGATGAGGTGTATCGCCGCCTGGGACAATATGTGTACGAGGATGGCAAGCGTAGCCTCCCTCAAGTGGTCTATGACAGACTAAAAAGCAGAGGAGAGACTGTGAGTTTTGCTGAATCCTGTACTGCTGGTCTCATATCTTCACAATTTGGCCAAATACCAGGGGTTTCTGAGGTTTATCAGGGGGCTGTCGTTTCTTATAGTAACCGGGTAAAAGTAGAAGTTCTCGGGGTAGACCCACAAATATTGGCAACTGAAGGGGCTGTTAGTGAGGCCTGCGCCCTCGCTATGGCTAGGGGTGTTGCAGAAAAGCTCAATACAGACTTGGGCATATCTGTTACTGGAATAGCCGGTCCAAGCGGTGGTAGTCCTGACAAACCTGTGGGAACCGTTTATGTGGCGGCTGTCTATAAGGGGAAGGCCATGGTGAAAAAACACCTTATTAAAGGTAACCGGGAAAAGGTTAGACTGGTGGCTGCTCTTAGGGCTTACCACATCGGCCTGGAGATCTTACAAGCTTAGAATTCCCGTTTTTACCGGTTTTTACAAATTATAAATCCCTTTTGAACCTGCTGCAGCTTGACCTCAAAATGCTGTTTGTTATAATGAAACAAAACAATTGTTCGACTAGGAGGATGAAATGGCTAAGCGACAAAAACCATCTAAAAAGATAGCAAATCCTAAATCAGAGGCGGAAAGACAAGAAGCTCTTAAAGCAGCCCTCGGAAAGATAGAAAAAGAAATTGGTAAGGGAGCAATTATGCTCCTTGGCGAAGATGACTATAATCTGGACATAGAGACGATTTCAACCGGGGCCTTGTCGCTTGACTTGGCCTTAGGTGTGGGTGGCTTACCCAAGGGACGGGTGATAGAAATCTACGGTGCAGAGTCTTCCGGAAAGACGACAGTAGCTCTACACGTTGTGGCAGAAGCCCAAAAAGCCGGTGGTATTGCGGCCTTTATCGACGCAGAACACGCACTTGACCCAGGCTATGCTAAAAATATCGGAGTTGATATCGACCACTTGATTATCTCACAACCTGACAATGGTGAAGAGGCCCTTGAGGTAGCTGAAGCCCTAGCTAGAAGTGGGGCAATCGATGTGATCGTTGTCGACTCTGTAGCGGCCCTGGTGCCAAGGTCAGAAATAGAAGGGGAGATGGGTGAGCAGGCCATGGGTGTTCAGGCCCGGCTCATGTCTAAGGCCCTCCGCAAACTATCAGGCGTCCTCCATAAGTCAGATACGATGATTATCTTTATCAACCAGTTGAGAGAAAAAATAGGTATCGTCTTTGGTAACCCGGAAGTTACAACCGGTGGTCGGGCCCTTAAGTTTTACTCATCTGTTAGGCTTGAGGTCAGAAAAGCTGATAATATCCGTGAAGGAGATGAGATCGTTGGCTCGAAAACCAAGGTGAAAGTTGTCAAGAATAAGGTGGCTCCTCCTTTCCGTGAAGCTGAGTTTGATATTATTTATGGCGAAGGAATTTCCCAGGCAGGCTGTATCCTCGACTTGGCTGCAGATGTTGATATCATCAACAAGAGCGGGTCTTGGTACTCCTATGGTGACACCAGAATAGCCCAAGGCAGGGACAATGCCAGAGCCTGGTTAGAGGAACATGAAGATATCATGGCTGAAATCGATCAAAAAGTTCGTGACCACTATAGCCTTGCTGATGATGAAGAAGCTGAAGATATGGATCAACCCACAGACGGCGATCTTAAATCCGGTGCAGGGACTGTAGAGGATGGCCCGGTCGATCTTGACGAGTTGGATGAGCTTCTGGACCTTGACCTTGACGAATAGGGCTAGGTTATGACTAAAAGAGTTGATAGGCGGGGTGGCTTGGAGGCTGTTCAGACAGCGTTAGCTGAGATTAAGGCTGCTAACCAAACTCCGCTGACCGCACAAGAGCCTGCACTTACAGGTGATGAGCTGGAAACCTACAGGCTGATGCGGCAAAAAGCTGTAGCCTATATAGGGACGGATAAGGCTAAGTCTAGGGGCCAGGTTAAGCAAAAACTGGCCCTTAAGTTACCTGATAAGGTGCAAAAATATCCTGAATTACCTGATCTTGTGGTTGATAAGCTTATTGAAGACCGTTACCTTGATGAAAAACTTTGTGGAAAACGTTTGATTAAAAGACACTCTGGCCGCAGCCAAAAATCCAAGGCCTATATCGAACAGCTCCTCTATCAACAAGGCATATCTCGTCCTGTCATTAAAGACTTGATAGACTCCCTTGAAGATGACAGGATTACGGCTGAACGCTACTTTGAACTAAGGGGAGACCGGTGGGATTATACGGATCCGGTTAAAATTGCTAGGCATTTTGCCTCTAGAGGATATTCTCCTAGTATTAGTTTAGAAATTATGAGAAAATATGCTGATGGAGAAGAAGGCTAATTTTTATATTTTATCCCTTGGCTGCCCTAAAAATGAAGTCGATGCTGAGTCTATGAGCTACGCCCTAAGACTGGGTGACTTTAATTTTGTAGCTGATCCGACAGAGGCAACCTACCTTATCGTTAATACCTGTGGCTTTATTCAGTCGGCCAAAGAAGAAGCGATCGCAGCGATCTTGGATTTGGCGGACTATAAGCAAGAACGGATTGACCGGGGACTTGCTTGTTACTTGATAGTTACAGGCTGCCTTGGTCAACGCTATGCCCGGCAAATCTATGATGAGTTTCCTGAGGTTGACCTAGTGCTTGGGACGGCTGAGTATGCCGATATTGTTGCCTCACTGGAAGCTTTAGAGGACAAACGTACGCTGAGGGGGCACCTACCTGGGCGTCCGGGTAGCCTGCGACATCTTTTTCACGGAGAACAAGCTGCTGATGACCGCTCTTATGCCTACCTGAAAATCGCTGAAGGATGTTCCAATCTTTGTAGTTTTTGCGCTATTCCCTACATCAGAGGGCCTCTTCTTTCCCGGCCAATTGAAGATATTGTGCGAGAAGCGGAAATTCTGAGCCAACGAGGATTTAAGGAAATAATTTTGGTTGCCCAGGATACCACACGATATGGTCTTGATCTGTATGGAAAACCCCGTCTCCTTGACCTGCTCAAGGCCCTGTTGCAGGTTAAAAATATTGGCTTGATCAGGATTTTGTATGTATACGGTGATGTCTTCAGTGAGGAGTTAATGGATTTGATCGCCTCTACAGATAAGATAGCTTCTTATGTGGATTTACCTATCCAACACGCCTCGGATAAAATTCTCAAGGCTATGCGCCGGCGGGAGACTAATGCCAGCCTGCGGGAGTTAATAGGAAAGCTCCGTTCAAAAATACCCGGCTTGATTCTACGAACCACTATCATGGTTGGCTTTCCCGGAGAAACGGAAGAGGACTACGAGCAGCTAAAGACTTTTGTTAAGGACATGCAATTTGACCGACTTGGCTGTTTCATTTTTTCACCGGAAGAGGGTACCAGGGCCTACCGAATGTCTGACCTGCCGGATGAAAAAACAAGCCATATGCGGTATGCTGAAATAATGAACTTACAAAAGGGAATATCCCTAGCCAGAAACCGGGCAAGACTTAACCGAGTTTACCCTGTTTTGCTTGAAAGTATTTCACAAGATGGTCTCTTTTATGAGGGGCGGAGTTATGGTGAAACACCGGGGATAGACCCATCAATCCATGTACTTGCCCAGAGGGAGGGGCTTAAACTTGGAGATATTGTTCCGGTCAAGCTGATAGATGCTGACGAATATGATATGACGGGAGTGACTGTTGATGAATTTACCTAATCGCTTAACTGTAATCCGCATGGTTTTGGTACCATTTGTTGTGCTGTGTATGTTGCCTATTCCAGGCCTGGGCTGCTGGAATGACTTTGTTGCCAGTCAGTCTGGGCATATTGTAGCCCTAGTTCTCTTCTGCCTGGCAGCTATAACTGATTTTCTGGATGGTCAGATAGCGAGACGCTACAACTTGATTACCAATATGGGAAAGTTTCTCGACCCTATAGCTGACAAGCTTTTGGTTATTTCGGTCCTTGTTGCCTTGGTCGAACTCAACCGTATTTCAAGTTTTGTTGTGATCATTGTCGTTGCCCGTGAGTTCGTTGTTACCGGGCTTCGTTTACTGGCCGTAGAACAAAATGTTGTTATCGCAGCTTCTTACTGGGGCAAGGCTAAAACGATGTCTCAGATGATTTCACTCGTCTGGCTCTTACTTGAACCGGTTGCCTTTATGGGCTTGCCGAGCTTTCCTACTTTTAGGCTCATCGGTACAGTCTTGGTTGTTGTTTCTACAGTTCTCTGCCTAATCAGTGGTTTTGATTATTTACTAAAGAATAAGCAGTTTTTAAAAGAACACTAGGCAAGGTTGGTTAGCTTGACTTTTTTTCTGGCTTTGTTTACAAATAGGAAGATGAATTATGGGAGGTTTTTATGACTTCAGAAGAAATTTTTGCAGCAGTTAGGGAGTTAATTGCCGATCAATTGGGTTTGGAAGAAGAGCAAATTAGCATGGACTCTGATATTATTGATGACCTGAATGCTGACTCTTTAGATGTTGTTGACCTGATTGTTACTTTGGAGAATGAGTACGACATGTCAATCCCTGACGAAGAAGCCCAGAGGCTGAGGACAGTTGGTGATGCTGTGGATTTTATTGCGGCCAACCTCAACCCATAAGGTATATAATAGGTAAGTAAATTACATCAGGGGATACCTCGGTATCCCTTTTTTTTAGAGAGAAGAGTTAAGGACCAAAAGATGAGTCGGGTAATCGCCTTTTGTCAGAAAAATTCTATTGACTTCCAAGACCTGTCCTACATGCAATCAGCCTTGACCCACTCGACCTATGCTTACGAACATAGCAAGTGGGTTGGCCATGACAATGAGAGACTAGAGTTTTTGGGTGATGCTGTCTTGCAACTTTCCATTAGTGAGGCCTTGTTTTGTTTGGCTGAAGAGATTGATGAGGGGAAGATGACCAAGTACAGGTCACTCGTCGTCTGTGAAGATACCCTGGCTCAAGTGGCTAGAGATATAGGCTTAGGAGACTACCTCTATCTTGGAAAAGGCGAAGAGTTGACAGGAGGGCGGACCAAGCCTTCTAACTTGTCTAATGCCCTCGAAGCGGTTTATGGAGCGATTTACCTGGACCAAGGTTTTGCTTATGTGAAAAATCTGATCATAAAACAACTCCATCCCTATATTGACCTGGCCGTTTCAGGTAAGCTTGTTTATGACTTTAAAAGTCGTCTTTTGGAAATGGTTCAAGCTTGCAAGGATAGCAGTGGAGTTAGCTTTACGATTGTTGATGAGTCCGGTCCTGTTCACGAGAGGATTTTTACGGCTGCAGTTATCTTGGACGAGAAGGAGCTAACAACTGGTCGAGGGACCAGTAAGAAAGAAGCGGAACAAAATGCGGCCAGGGCTGCCTTGGAGATTCTTTCCTATGACAGCAAGGGTTGCTTGCACGTTAGAAAGACAGAAGGATAAGAAACGGTGGGCCGGCAGTGTATTTAAAAGCGTTAAGTATGCAGGGCTTCAAGTCCTTTCCTGATCCTACCAGGATCGAGTTTCACAAAGGTATTACGGCGATCGTTGGACCTAATGGTTCCGGTAAATCGAATATCACTGATGCCATCCGTTGGGTTTTGGGTGAGCAGAGCGCTAAGACCTTGAGAGGGTCTCGGATGGAAGATGTCATCTTTAGTGGGACGGAAACTAGGCGTCAGCTCGGCTATGCAGAGGTGAGCATTGTATTCGATAACCAAGACCAGGTCCTTCCCCTTGATTTTGCTGAAGTAGAAATCACCAGGCGTTATTATAGATCAGGTGACAGTCAGTATTTGATCAATAAGACGGAATGTCGTTTACGCGATATCCACCAACTCTTTCTTGATACAGGTATAGGCCGTGATGGTTACTCTATTATAGGTCAGGGTCAAATCGAACAAATCCTGAGTGATAATTCGGAAGATCGCAGGAAGGTTTTTGATGAAGCTGCAGGCATCGTAAAATATAAATTGCGGAAAAAGGAAACTGTAAAAAAGCTGGAAAGAACAGAAAATAATCTTGTTCGGATCCAAGATATTTTGAATGAACTGGAGCAGAGGGTTGGTCCTTTAGCAAAGCAGGCAGAAAAACTCAAAGTCTATAATAGCTTGCAGCAGGAGCTACAGCAAGTTGACCTGGCCCTCCTCTTATATGACATTAACCGGAATCAGTTGGAGTTGGATAAGGTGCAGGAGGCTAAGCAGGACCTGGATCAAGATTTAGCTGAAGCTCAATCTACCGCTGATAATCTCAAGGCCAACTACCATCGCTATGACCAATCTTTAGCTGAAATTGATGCTAAGTTGGAAGAAACCCGTCTCAAAGAAACTGAAGTCAGGGCTGACCTGGCCCAGGTCACTGAAGAGAAGGCGGTTAACCAAGAGAGACAGCGGTCTACCACAGACCAATTAAAGGCAGACGAGGCACGTTTGGCTAGAGAAAGTCTGGGTCAGGAAAGCACCAGCCAAGACCTAGCCCAAAGGGAAGCTGACCAGCAGAAGTTAAGCGAGGAGCTAGCTGACTTAGAGAAAGTCTATAATCAGGCTGACCGAGACCTACTTACTCTCAAAACCGAAATTTCAGGATTGAAAAATAAGTCAGAGGCTAGTCGTAAAAGTTTGACTGAGGGGCGAGATAAGCTTTTTCATTTGGAGGCGAGTAAGCAAAAGATCAGTCAAGACCTGACTTACTTGGCTGATCAAAGTTTGCAATTGTCCGAAGATAAAGCGAAGTTAGAAAAATCTCTAGAAGCAGAGACCAAGCTTGAAAGTGATGTGGCCCAAGATCTTACCCGGAAGCAGGCTGATTTCAAAGAGGCCGGCCAGGCCCTGGAAGAGGCTAGGGCAGCGGTTGAGGCTAAAAGGCAAGAGTTAGCTGAACTTGATGACCTGGGTAGGCAGGTTGCCGGCAAAATTAATAATTGCCAGTATCAGCTAGAAACCCTGGAAAGGCTGGAGGCTAATAGGGAAGGCTTTCACCAGGCGGTCAGGTCGGTCATGTTAAAGGTCGACCAGGATGCCGACTTTGGGCAAGGGGTCCATGGACCTTTAGCTGAGTTGATCAAGGTTGGTGATCAAGGGGAAAAAGCGATTGAAGTCTCCCTAGGTCAGGCTCTCCACAATATTGTTACTGAGACCAAAGAAGATGCTTCCCGCCTCATCAATTGGTTAAAAAAGACAAAATCAGGCCGAGAAACCTTTTTACCTCTCGACAACATAAGCGGTAGAACCATGCCGGGGCAGGACCTGGCAAAGGTCAAAAATATGCCCGGACTGGTAGGGCTGGCAGCTGATCAGGTGGTCTGTGATCCCATTTATCAGCCTATTATCGACCAACTTTTAGGGAGGATACTCTTGGCTGAAAACCTGGCTTCTGCCCTTGAAATCTCTGAGCGCCTAGACCGACGTTATCGGATTGTCAGCCTGGATGGAGATGTTGTTCAGCCTGGAGGATCTATGACAGGAGGGGAGAATAAGAAAGCCGGTCCTAGACTTCTCCACCGCAAGCGGGAAATAGAAAAAGGCCAGACCGAACTGGCCAAACTTGAAAAGCAGGCTGAAGATCTTGTCAGGCAAAAGGCAGCTGCAGAAAAAAGCTTTTTGAAGTTTGCTGAAGAGCAAAAAGAGCTTGAATCAAATAACCTCTTGGCAGAACGTGCGATTTACCGCCTAGAACAAGAACTAAAACAAAGCAGGTCAAACTTGGATAAGGTCAGGAGAGAGCTGGAAGATAAGTCTAAACAAATTGATCGTTTAGCAGAGAATAGGGCTGGCTTCGAAGCAAAATTGCAAGCTGTGACGGAACAACTTGAATCCGGACAAGATGATTTGACGAAGATGAGTGATTTTTCAGGTGACCTGACCAAGCAGCTGGAGGCGGCAGAAGGCAAGTTGACCGATCAACAGAACCATGTTCTGGAACTTAAGGTAGAAGTCAAAACAAAGCAACAGGTTCTTGCCGGACTAAGTGAACAGTTAAGACAAACCACCCAGGCTAAAGCTGAACGTGAACGGACAATAAAGGATTTAGAATCCGGGATTAAGCTCAAACAGGTGGAACTCCGGGAGTTATCGGTTAAGGCAGACAGGTATGCTGAAAATCAGGTCTCCCTCTCAGAAAAGTTAGCTGATTTAGCTAAGCTGCTCCAAGAGAAACAAGCTGACCGGTCAGCTGTGGAACAAGAACAGCACCAGCTTTTTGCAGAAACAGAAGATCAGATTAGGTTGGTTTCTGACCTGCAAATTAGATTAGATAGGGCCAAGCAAAAAATTGAAAAGCTTGACCAGGGCATAGCTTCTAGCAAAAATGCCATCTGGGAAAACTACCAGTTAACCTATGTTTCTTTGAGACAAGAGGACTATCCTTTGGATAACATAAAGACCTCCAGGGACAGACTCAAGGCTCTGAGGGAAGAAATTAAGAACCTGGGCATGATTAATCCGAATGCTCTCAGTGAGTATGAGGAGGTTTCCAAACGGTTTGACTTTATGACACTGCAAAAAGAGGATATTGAAAAATCCAAGGCCAACCTCAGTCAGGTGATCAGTGAGTTGGAGGAAGCCATGTCTAAACAGTTTAGGGAAAATTTTAGCCAGATTAACCAAAACTTTAAAGAGGTTTTCTCGGCTCTCTTTATAGGAGGTGAGG
>CAMYEY010000022.1 GCA_947254895.1 uncultured Clostridia bacterium | reverse complement strand
CACCGGTGGCGAATCGTCGGCAGCGTCAGATGTGTATAAGAGACAGGAAATTAACTCTTGAAAAACCTCAACATGGTGTTCCTGAAGGGACTTCTGATAGGCCATCAACCTGAGCTGGTTTGCCGGTGATGTACCGGCTCCTCCCAAATATGCAATATGCCGATATCCTCTTTCGATCAAGTGGCTCGTAGCTAGTTCTGCACCTGCCTGGTGGTCCATCTCTATAAAATCGGTCTGGTCCCTATTAGGATGCCAAAAGACAACCAAGGGAAGTTTGATCGAATCAAAGGTTCCGGGTTCATAAAAAGCTGTCGGCTTAATGATAATTCCTGCCACCTGCTGACTCTGCATATGTTCAAGCATATCGTGCTCTCGATCGGGGTTCCAACCTGTGTTACAGATGGTCACAATGTAACCTGCAGCATTGGCTGCTTCCGTTATGGACCGGGAAATATCAGCAAAAAAGGGATTGGAAACATCAGGCACAATAAGAGCGATATTGTTGGTCCTCTTCATAACTAAATTTTGTGCAATAAAGTTGGGCCTATAACCCATTTTTTCAGCTAGCTCAGTGATCCTTTGCTTTGTTTTAGGGTTAACATCACTCTTGTTATTTAAAGCCCTAGATACAGTTGCATAGGAGACACCTGCCTTCTTAGCAATATCTTTTATTGTAATCATAGGTCTAACCTTTCCCTATTTCTCTTGTCTTAAAGCTTACTTTAACTCGAGATAGCCTTGCTTGACTAGCAATTCAGCTGTCAAAATTGCTCCACCGGCAGCCCCCCTAATTGTATTATGAGACAAACAGGTAAATTTATAATCAAAAATCGGATCCTCTCGCAAGCGACCAATTGCAACTGCATAGCCTTTACCTAGCATACGGTCAAGTTTGGGCTGTGGCCGGTCAACTTGATCAAAATAATGAATAAAAGGCTGGGGTGCTGATGGTAAGCCCAACTTGTTGGGATAAGTTTCATAATTTTTCCAACGGTCAATTATCTCTTGTGGGCTGGTCTTTCGGTCAAACTTAACTGAAACTGCCGCTAAATGACCATCTTGAACAGGTACCCTATAGCACTGGGCAGATATAACAGGATTTGTCGCCAAATCGATTTTATCACCACTAGAGCTAACCTTTCCCCAAACCTTAAGTGGTTCTTTTTCAGATTTTTCTTCCTCACCACCAATATAAGGGATAACATTTTTTACAATTTCCGGCCATTCTTCAAGCTTTTTACCCGCTCCGGACACGGCTTGGTAAGTTGTTACCAGGACCTGTTGTATGCCTAAATCCAGTAGAGGAGTTAAGGCAGGAACATAAGACTGGATTGAGCAATTCGGCTTAACCGCTATAAATCCCTTACGTGTGCCGAGTCGCTTTCTCTGGGCCTTGATCAGGTCAGAATGTTGATAATTTATCTCCGGTATGATCATTGGGACATCCGCGGTCCAGCGGTTAGCTGAGTTATTGGAAATCACAGCTACTTCCCTCTTGGCTACAGCCTCTTCTAATTTGACAATCTCTTCTTTGGCCATATCGACAGCACAAAAACAAAAGTCTATATCCTGGCAAAACTCATCGAGATGGCTGCTATCCATCACAAGGAGGTCTTTTGCAGCTTCTGGAAGAGGTTCACTCAGCTTCCAAGCTTTTTCCATTAAATGGCCATACTTTTTTCCGGCAGACCTGGCTGAAGCTGCCAACTTTGTCACTTCAAACCAGGGATGCTGGTCAAGCAAGCTGACAAACCTTTGGCCAACATAACCTGTGGCCCCTATTATTCCAACCCTATACTTGCGATTCATCCTTTGTAAACCTCCTGTAACAACAATAGTTTATATTTTAACATATAATGCATTGCAAGGAAGCAGGTAATCAGTGGCTAAAAGTTTTTATTGGTTAGATGAGTTTTTTTCCTATTTCTCGGGCATCAAGGAAAGGTCAGAGAACACCATCCAAGAATATCAATATGACCTGGTTTTATTTTTCTCTTTTCTCAAACAGTACCGGGGCTTAGTTCCTCCTGACCAAGATTTCGACCAAATTGATATAGGCGATATAGACCAAGAATTTTTAGAATCTGTTCAATTGAGCGAGATATACCGCTTTGTTTCCTGGCTTGGTAAAGAGCGCTCCAACGGACCAGCTGCCAGATCTAGGCGGATATCAGCAATCAGGAGTTTTTTCTCCTTTTTATATAGTAAAGCTAAAATTCTCAAGACAAACCCCGCCAGCGAACTTGAAACGCCCAAACTAAAAAAAACCTTGCCCCGCCATCTTTCAGTGGACGAAAGTCTCAGCCTACTAGGCCAGGCCGCCAACTCAGATGATGACTTTGCCCCAAGGGATTACTGCATACTCACACTCTTTCTGAATTGTGGCATGCGCTTATCTGAACTCTGCAGCATTAATATATCAGATATAAAAGAAGATACCCTTACTGTTTTAGGTAAAGGCGGAAAAGAAAGAACGATTTATCTTAACACCATCTGCCTTCAGGCCATCGACCTCTATCTTCCAAACAGGCTTGAACCTAAGTTAGAAGCTAAAAATGATCAAGATGCCCTCTTTATATCACGTAACAGACGGCGTATTTCCCAAAGAGCTGTCCAAAACATGGTGAAGAAGTATATTCGAAAAAGCGGGCTTGACCCTAAAAAATACTCTGCCCATAAGCTAAGACATACAGCAGCAACACTTATGTACCAGCATGGTCATGTAGACCTCCGCAGTCTCCAGCAGATTCTGGGACATGCCAGCGTTTCAACGACTGAGATCTATACCCACATCAATGATGATATGCTTCACGAGGCTGTTGCTAAAAATCCTTTAAACAGCTATCGTAGGTCTGATTTTCAAAATCAAAGAGAGGGAAACAATTCAAAATCATGACCCAACATTTTAAACTTAAACAAGGCCATACCTATGTATGCGGAATCTTAAATGTCACTCCGGATTCTTTTTCCGATGGAAATCTCTGGTTCAATAAAGATCAAGCTATCAATCACGGCTTAGATCTGGCTGACCAAGGTGCGGAAATGCTGGATATAGGAGCAGAATCTACCCGTCCTGGGTCACAACTGGTATCAGCTGAACGTGAAATTAATCGCTTAAAAGATGTTATCGGTCCCCTTCACTCTAAACTGCCCCTCCCCCTATCTGTAGATACTCGTAAGTCTGCCGTAGCTGAATTTGTACTAGACCAAGGGGCAAGCATCATCAATGACGTATCCGGCCTCATGTCTGATCCGCAAATGGCAAGCCTTATAGCTGAAAAAGGGGCCTATCTTATTATCATGTTTAATCCGGCCATAGCCCGTCCCGACCATCAGGCAAGTCAAAATTTTCCCTCTTTTAATCCGGATGGCCAAAAATACAATCCGAATTTTAGCTCTACAGAATTTAAACGGATGGCCGATATGCCTATTATGGACCTTGCCCGCTTTTACTTAGAAAGATCTCTTAAAATCGCCCTGCAAGCAGGTATAAAAAAAGAACAGATTTGGCTTGATCCCGGCATAGGCTTTGCCTTAAGCCAGAAAGAAAACTTGCTCTTACTTCAGCAAATTGACCTTATCAAAGATTTTGGCTTTCCCATATTTTTAGGTGTTTCTCGCAAACGTTTCTTGGGAGAAATTTTACTTACAGCCAGTGCAAAAGAATCCTGGCCTTGGTTCAACCAGGACCAGTACGCCAGCCAGCTTGACCTAGCCTCAGCTGCCCTCACCTCATATGCCGCAACCAAGGGGATATCTATTGTCAGGACGCATACCGTCCAGGAACAACTAATCGCAGCTAGGGTCGGCGAAGCCCTGAGAAAAGCTAGTCTGGCAGAAGATAAACTGCTGAAACCCTATCAGGAAAAGTAGCCAGACTTTAGTCAACAAGGTAGATAATAGACCTTAATCCCTCTAAATTTTTAATGACAATAGTGTGGTTACCTATAAAATCAATCAAGCCACGATTTTTGAAATCATTTAGTTTTCGAGTCATTGTCTCCCTGGTTAAGCCTGCATAAGAACCCATTTCCTCCCTTGTTATTGACAACTTCAGCTGGATTTCTCCGTTGATCTGCTTACCATAAGGATCAATTAAGCTGATCAAAAGGCCGGCTACTTTAATCTCCGCATTTGAAGAAGAAAGGCGCGAGATCAAGTCTTCAGCCCAGCGAATTCTGTCATAGGACTTAGATAGGATAATTTTAAGGCTATCTAAACGATTGATGACATATTTATCAAAAATATCCTTTGGGACATAACCGATAATCGATTTTTCCAACGTCTCACCCAGGTAGAGATAATGGTCTCCGGACAAGACATTCAAACCACCAACGAAATCTCCTGGATTATATATATAAAATATTTGAGCCCGACCATCCGGCATCAACTTAGAAATTTTCATCCTGCCAGAAACCATATAATACATGCCATCGGCCCGGTCCTCCGGCCTGAAAACGACCTCATCCTTGCCATAGTTAAGAATCTTAATAGACCGATCCAAATCCGCACAAGCTGTTTCATCGAGATTAAGAAATAGTGGCCAATTATGTGGTTTTAAATTTTCTGCATTTTGATTTTTTCTACTTGCCATAGTTTTACCTCATGCACCTTTATTCTTCCGGAATAAGGAAGACACTTAAACAGCCAACAGCAAAAGAAATCCTCGCTCCTCCACCCTTATGGTTATGAGCAAACACATTGCTAACACCTAGGGACTCACCTCTTTTTAAATCATAATCTGACAAAGTGTAATAGGCATTTTTAACAGTTAGCCTCTTAACTATATCAGACATTGCTAATAGACTAAAAACATATTTTTCCGGCCTACTGATGAATTGAAACAAATTGGTCAAATCCAGCTCTCTTATAGCAGAAGAGTTATTTCCTAAAATAAGCTGATGCCTTTGCCCATCAGAAAGCAGAAAATCAGCCTCTTTAGAGAATCGTGCACATAAAAACTGATTGCTTAGAAGATGGTCATAGCGGTTACCAAAAGCCGCCAGCAGACAAATTTTAGCCTTGCCGGTATACTCTAAGCTCTCCCCTTGTCGGATCTTATAGTCATTGAGACACCAACGTATTGCGAGCTCCGAGTCCGTATAGTCCTTTTCAGGAGAATATCTCAGCTTATCCAACTGCCAGCTTTCTGCTTGATCAAGGCTTGCCGGACTGGCGGAGTCTAAATCTCCTAACAAGATTCTTGGTTTTTGCCCAAGTCTTACCAGGTGATTTAGTCCTCCATCAACCGCAACCAAAGACCGACTTTTATTCAAGTAGAGCTGTAAAGGTTGCCAGTCTGCAACTTGACCATTTAAAACAATCGCATAATCAAACATTATCTGGCCGCAAATCCTGCCTCAGCAAGTTTTCTCATCTGGCCAATCTCTGCAGCCCGATCTGACTTGGAGAAAATGGCTGATCCTGCAACAAAAGCATCTGCCCCACAACTTGCTACACGTTGAATATTTTGGCTAGAAATTCCACCATCTACTTCCAGATAAATATCACGACCTGATTCATCAATCATTTGTCTGGTCCGTCTGATTTTGTCATCCATACTTGGAATGTAGGACTGGCCACCAAAACCCGGATTGACAGTCATGATCAGAATTAAATCTAGATAAGGTAGGTACTCTCTCAAAGTCTCTACAGAAGTTCCAGGATTGATAGCCATCCCAGCTGAGCACCCCAGATCCTTGATTTGTTGTAACAAACGGTGCCCATGTAAGGCAACTTCTTGATGAATGGTGATGGAGTCTGCTCCTGCCTTAGCAAAGGCTTCTAAATATTCCCCAGGGTTACTAATCATGAGATGGACATCGAGTGGTTGGTCAATATGAGGCTTAAGGGCTGCAGCCACCACAGGGCCAAATGATAGGTTAGGCACATAATGACCATCCATAACATCAAAGTGGATCCAGTCTGCTGACTTTACTGTTGCAACATCATCAGCAAGGTGGGCAAAGTCCGCCGACAAAACACTGGGACAAATAACAACATTACGATCTTGAGCTTTAGTTAACATAACAACACCTCTTCTATAAAAATATGGCTTGGGTCAGTATCGCCCCATAGCCTCTTCTATTTCTTTTCTTAAAATCTGATACCGTTTAAGCCTTTCAGGAAAAATCTGATCGGCAGAAGCGGTTATAACTTTGCAGCCGGGCTCATGGCTGTGACTGCAATTACTAAAACGGCAATCCCCTGCCAAATTTTTAAATTCCGGATAGGAAGCCGTAAATTCTTCAGGGCTAATCTGAATTTGATCAAAATTGATGGTCTGAAAACCCGGTGTGTCAGCTATATAACTATTCCTATATGGAAAGAGCTCTATATGCCGGGTAGTTTGTTTGCCTCGTCCAACTTTTTTTGACAGATCTCCTGTCTCCATCAGATCTTGACCGAATAAGCGATTCAACAGGGTAGACTTTCCGACCCCACTCTGGCCAGCAAAAGCAACCAGTTGACCTGAAATCAGGTCTTTTAAACGATCAAGCTCATCTTCCAGACCACGGGCTAGTTCAATAATTTCGAGCCCCGTCTGCCGGTAATTGTTTTGAATGGTCTGATAAGCATCTGAGTCTAATCCGGCAAGATCAAGCTTAGTCAAAAGCAAAACTGGCTGTATCTTTAAAAAAAGAGCATAAGCTATCAGGCGGTCTACAAGAAATAAATCGGCTTCAGGCAGAGCAGCCGAAATGGTAATGAGCAGCAGGTCTAGGTTTGCCATTGGAGGCCTTTTAAGCTCGTTTTTTCTGGGTAAGATCTGGTCAATGATATAAGGAATATCCGGATCACCGGAGTCAGCATAAACTACCCGATCACCCGGTAAGGGGGTCTGATTATTTTTACGAAAGATCCCCCGAGGAACTGCTAAACCTTGAAATTCAGGCTGATAGCGGTGGAGAAGATATTGTCCTCCCACCCCTTTCAAGATGACTGCTTCTCTCTCTCTTAACTGTTCCATTCTAACTCCTACTCAAACCTGCCCCGGTGATCTTACGGCACTATAGGGTTACCACCCGGGAAGGGAAAGTTATCCTGCCTATTACCGTCATGGGGATATGGAAAGTTAAAACCGTTACTGTCTCCAATATAATCTGAATACGTCCCCAGGGTAAAAACTATCTCAGAGACTGAACTTAGGTCCGTTCCTGCAGCAACAGATTGTTGAAGGACATAACAAGCCTGAGGGTTTGTCGTGTGATGGGCATTTTGTCTAGCCTCTTCGTTAATATAGCGAACTGATATCTCAGGTGCGGATGATCCCCAATTTCCCATTTCAGAATAAACAACATCCCAAGTTTTTCCTACAAATGATGGCATATTAAGATTTGCCTCAGTTGGGTGGAGAAAATTTTCATAGTCTTTAGCACTACCGTAGGTGAGGTCAATCATAGAATTTGGTCTAACTTCTACATTAGCCTCAGGTGACTGCTTAATGATAATGCGGTCTGCTTCAGCAACAGGATCCTTGTAGGGGCTAGCAGAACCTAGGGTGAGGTTTGCAGACCGCAAAAGATCCAGGGCATCAGCCCAGGAATAGCCTACCAAACCCGGTACTAAGGTAGTTGACTTGCCGGTCGAAATATAGACGTTGACCGATTCTCCTTGAGGCAGAACACTACCTGCTACCGGAACCGTTCTAATGACATGGTCTTTATCGGTATTATTGGAAGCTTCTTCGATAAAGGCAACATGATAACCAGCTTCCTTAAGAACAGACTCAGCCTCTGCTTTACTCATTCCGGTAATATCAGGTAACTTGTTAGTTGCACTACCTGCACTCACCTTCAGCTCCATCTTGTCTTGGCCCTTGATAAACTTCTGATTGGCTTGAGGTTTTTGATCAAAAATATTCCCTTGGTCGACATCATTTTGTACCCACTCAACCAGCAAATCTTTGTCTAAAACCAATCCATACTTAGAACTGAGTTCTTCAATAACTTTTTCAATTTTACGACCGCTATAGTCTTCAACAACGAAACTTTCGGCCGAACTGCTATCCTCTGACGTCAGAAAAGTTCGATAAAGCCACAGGAAGCCACCGACCAAAAAGGCCATAGCCAGGATGACAATCAGAATGACTCCCACTGTTTCTCTGGTACGCGACCTATATTTTTTATTAATGGAGCTTTGAACATCATGAATTTTTCCAAAATTTGAACCATAGAGATGACCACCCAAGAGTTGTGAACCCTCAGGTAACTGGCTCCGATTGACAACCACACCATATTTGCCATTAGGATTTTTCATAAAAGCATCTAGTTCTTTTACAAATTCCAAGGCTGAGCCATATCTATTACCCGGACTTTTCTGAATAGCTTTAAAGACTATGTTATCCAAGGACTTAGGTAAGCTACTAATAATTTGACTCGGTCTTTGGGGCATCTCCTGCAATTGTTTAATGGCAACGGCAACTGAGGATTCACCATCGAAAGGGACTTCTCCGGTTAGCATCTCATACAGAATAATTCCCAAGGAATAGAGGTCTGATCTTTCCGTTACATGTCCCCCTCTCGCCTGTTCGGGAGAAAAATAATGGACAGAACCAAAGGCAACTCCACCCGTCAAAGTAATGGTATTAGCATTGGAAGTCCTTGCTATACCAAAATCCGTGACCTTGGCTACCATATCAGAAGTGATCATAACATTTTGGGGCTTCATATCCCGGTGGATTACCCCTCTTTTGTGAGCATGATCTAAAGCTAAACTAATTTGGATCATGAGGGGAACTGCCAAGTGATAATCAAGAGCGCCCTGTTCCTTAATCAGCTGTTTGAGAGTCTTTCCCTGGACATACTCCTGAACGATGTAGCGGATTTCACCATCCTGACCGTAGTCTAAAACACCCACTATATTGGGATGGTCAAGACTGGCAGCAGCCCTAGCTTCTGTAGCAAAGCGCCGAATAAATTCAGGGTCATCCGACAGTTCATCACGCATCACCTTTAGAGCAACATAAGTACGAGTATGCAAGTCTTCGGCCAGATAGACGTTAGCCATCCCTCCCTGCCCTAATGCTTTGATAACCCTATATCTATTACCTAAAATGGTACCTGGTGCTAATTGACGGTTTATATTCATCTTTTCCTCGTAAAGCAAAATAAAATCATTCGTATATCAAGCTGACAACTGTGATGTTATCCTGGCCCCCCTTAGCTATGGCTTCATCTACCAGAGCTTGGCAAATTTCTTCAGGATCATCAAGACCAACCATGCTACTTTCAATGATGCCCTCATCAACAAAACCGTGAAGGCCGTCACTGCAGAGTAAAAAGCGATCTCTCCTTTTGAGGTCTAAGTGGATCAGGTCAGGCCGTAAATATTCTGCACAACCAAGAGCCTGAGTCAGTACATGGCGTTGCGGGTGGGTATAAATCTCAGCCGGACTGATCGTACCAGCCTCCAACATCTCATGAACTACTGTATGATCTTCCGTCAGGGCCTCAAGATAACGATTTCTCAGTAAATAGCAACGTGAATCACCTATGTGGGCCACATAGACACTTGACTCATAAAAAGCAGCAATGGTCAGGGTTGTCCCCATCCCTTTGTTCTTTGGAGTTTCCAAAGAGTTTAGATAGACCTTAATGTTAGCCTTTTGGATCACGTCATTAAGTACTCCTTGAATTTTAGGGGCATCATTATGAAGAGGGAGATCTTTGCTTAATTTCTCTTGGGCAAAGTCAACCGCTATTTTACTAGCTAATTCCCCATTTAAGTGGCCCCCCATACCATCGGCAACAATACAAACAAAAGGAAACTCATCCTGGTATTGAACGAAGCCGTAATTATCTTCGTTTACTTCCCGGACAAGCCCTTTATCAGATAGGGCTGCAAACTTGTATCTTCTAGGCATACTTAACTCTTTCACATGTCCAATTTTTATTGGAATAACATTACATTTGCAAATTCATATTTTATAATAAAGTAGTAAACTAGGCAAGAATACAGGCCTTTCACGCATAATTCGCGGCTATTTACCAGGACTATTTTGACGGCGGAGTTGGCCACAAGCAGCAGTGATATCCTGACCCGCTGAATAACGTACCGTTGCATTTAATCCATGGTCAAGTAATATTTTTTGAAAATTTTTGATCACAGGTTCCTCCGGCCTAGTCCACTCTGAATCCGGAACCTTATTAGCGGGAATTAAATTGATGTGTGACTTGCGCTTAGCTAAGAGTTTTGCCAGAGCTCTAGCCTGGATAGGGCTATCATTAATCCCTTTAAACAGGGTATATTCATAGCTAACCCTGCGTCCAGTCTCCCTCTGGTAATAGTCAGCTGCATCAATTATCTCATCTATAGGGTAATGGTGAGCTATCGGCATGAGTAAATTGCGTGTGGCCTGGTCCGGCGCATGCAGGGATATGGCCAAGGTTACGGGCAAGCCTTCACCTGCTAATTTTTTGACAGCCGGAACCAAACCACAAGTAGAAATGGTAATGTTGCGCATACTCACCTTAATCCCATCATCAGATTTAAGATTTTTTAAAAACTTAATAAGTTCTCCATAATTATCAAGCGGCTCACCTATCCCCATCAGAACCAGGTGGCTAACACGAGATTGCTCGATTCTTGCAACCGCAGCAATTTGAGCTAACATCTCTCCAGCAGAAAGATTACGCTTAAGACCTAGCTTTGCAGAGGCACAAAAATGACAGTTCATGCGGCAACCAACCTGTGTGGTCAGGCAAATGGAGTGCCCATAGGAGTAATGCATTGAAACAGTTTCGATCAGGTTACCATCGGCCAAAGCAAATAGATATTTATTGACCGGTTCTACCTTAGAGCTTTCGAGCTTAGAAACCTTGATTGCAGGCCAGTACATAGCTTCATCCAGTTGTTCTCGCATATTTTTAGGAATGTTGGTCAAATGATCGAGCTCAAAAGCACATTTGGCCTGCCAATCTAAAAGTTGATTCAAACGAAATTTGGGCCACTTATATGCTTTGGCCAGCTCAGCCAAGGCCGGTCGATCATAATCATAAAATATTTTTTTCTGAATCTCAGGCATCTTCTAACCTTCCTCCTTGCTTCTGCAGGCAGGCAATAAAAAAACCATCTACGGGCAATTTGTCCGGCCTCAAAGT
Source organism: uncultured Clostridia bacterium (assembly GCA_947254895.1). GTDB lineage: Bacteria > Bacillota > Clostridia > Saccharofermentanales > DTU023 > UBA5436. The sequence goes on along the minus strand of CAMYEY010000022.1, from coordinate 6,503 downwards.
TAGGCCATACTGGTTGATCCCCTCCTGTACACTAAGCTTATAGGGAGATTTTATCCTATCTATGAGAGGATTAACATCTACAGTGCTAAATTCCCGTCCTTGCTGTCCAGCCAAAAAAGTCTTAATAACCCCTTGGTTTTCATCAGGGTTCAAGGTACATGTTGAATAAACAAGGTATCCTTTTTCTGAAACTAAGTCACCAGCCTCCTCAAGGAGAGATAGCTGTAAGGTCGGAAATTCCTGAAGTTTATTATAGCTTAACCCTTGCTTTATCTCCGGCTTATGACTTAGCACACCAAGCCCACTGCAAGGGACATCAAGCAAGACTTGATCAAATTTTAAGTTGTTTTTTTTCGCTTTTTTAGCATAGTTCTTTAAATCCAACCTGTATATCTCCGGTGGGTGTTGGATCTTTTCCAAGCCCAAGCGATTAAAATTTTCAATAAAGCCCTGATAGCGGTTCAGGTTTGGTTCAAGGCAGGTAATTTTCAGGTTAGTTTTGCGACTTAGAAAGGCTATAGTTTTCCCTCCCTGGCCGGCACAGGCATCCAACAAAGTCCGAGCTTTGCTAATTCTGAGGGTTTCAGCTACCAACATCGATGATTCATCCTGGATATAAATCAGACCTTCCCGAAAGCCCGGGAGGTCCTCTAAACGCGTCAACCCCGATATCCGGTAAGCCCCCTCCAGAAGGTAACCCGGCTCTAGCTTAAAGCCTTTATCTAAAACCCGTTCTAGCCACCTCGCTTCATCCTCAGCTTTACCTAAAAAAAGCAAACTGTAACTATCACGCTTTTTAAGATAGGAGGTCAGGATTGCCTGTCCTTCTTTTTCACCAAACCATTTTCTATAGAGGCCATAAAGTTCCGGAGTCATGCCATACTTTAGGTTGACCTGTTTGTTTTTCAGCTGAACCGGATGGCGAATAGCATTTCTTAAGACCGCATTAACAAAGGAAGATAGCCGTGCCCGACCAAAATATCCTGTCAATTTAACAGCTTCATTTACCGCTGCTGAATTTGGAATCTGGTCTGAAAACTCTATCTGCCAAACGCCTAGGCGAAGGATATTGAGGATACAAGAATCAATCCTATCCAGACCATAATGGGAATGGCAGCTGATAACATGATCAAGGTAGGGCAAATAATCAAGGACACCATAAACCAAGGCTGAGGTAAAATTTCGGTCAAGTTCCTTGAGGTCACTTTGGTCAAAAAGTCTATTTAGAACTTCATTGGCAAAGGCCCCCGTCTCAGTAACCTGCTGTAAGGCTTGAACAGCTAAGGCTCGAGGCCGATCATAGTCAAGCATTTTACGAGGACCTATCCCTGCTGCTACCTACAATGAAAAAAAGACGTAATAAGGTAATCAAGGCAGAAGCTGCCGAAGCCACATAGGTCATGGCTGCAGCTGATAAAACTTTCTTTGCCCCTTTTAATTCATCAGGATCAAGCATACCTGACTCACCCAGTACCTTAATGGCTCTACTGCTGGCATTAAATTCGACCGGCAGGGTCACAATATAAAAGGCAAAGGCAAAGAGGTAGAGGGCCAGCCCAACATAGGCTATAGTTAAACCGATATGATCACTATAGCTATTAAGCATGACCCCTATGATGGCTAAATAAGGTCCCCCGGTTGAGCCAATATTAGCCAATGGAACTAGGGATGATCTGATGGTGTTAGGCAGGTAATGAACCCCGTCTTGAATGGCATGACCGGCCTCATGAGCTGCCACCCCTATAGCAGCTATAGAGCTTGAATTTCTAGTGACATCAGAAAGCCGTAAAACCTTTCCCCTGGGATCGTAGTGGTCAGTCAAGCTCCCACTTATACCCTCTACCCTAACCGGCAAGCTATAGAGGCGTAAAATCTTCAAGGCGGCTTGTTCGCCTGTAAGATCGGCCTTAGCCATGACACGACTATACTTATTGAAAGTAGACTTAACTCTAGCCTGGGCGGCCATACTAAAAATAAAACACAAGATCATTAGAAACCAATAAACCATATTCTTTTCCTCTTACCTATCCGTAAGTAAGCCCCTTGCCGGTCCCACTAATTACCTAGCTTCTGGCCAACTGAAAAATTGTGTGAACATACACTAGAATCCATTCTTTTGCCAGAAGCAAACTGAATTTCTTGAAGGAGCAAGCACCCCTGCCCACAACTAATGGTTAAGCCCTTATGGCAGTCAACGATTGAACCCGGAGGAAGGTCAGATTTCCTTTCAGGTAAAGGTTTAGCAGAATAAATCTTAAGCCTTTGTCCCTGAAAAAAACTATAAGATCCCGGCCAAGGTTGACAGCCCCTGATTAAACAGTCAAGCTTGTCCACCCCCTCATCCCAGTTCACCAAGCCTGTCTCTCTAGTCATTTTAGGAGCTTTTGTAGCTGAGGTCTCGTCTTGCTTGACCCTTGTAAAATTACCAGTAAAAAAATCCGGCAGAAACTTGATAATAGAGCTAGCACCCAGATCAGCTAACTTGCTAAAAAGACTACCGGCTGTATCCTCCGGGTCTATGGTTAACTCAGCCTGATAAAGTATATCTCCTGTATCACAACCTTCATCCATAGCCATAAGAGTTATCCCTGTTTTCTTCTCACCGTCTATAATCGCTGCATTAATGGGTGCTGCACCCCTATAGCGGGGCAAAAGAGAGGCATGGATATTCATGCAACCTAGTCTGGGTAAATTTAACACTTGAGAACGTAAAATTTGACCATAGGCTGCTGTAATAATTAAGTCAGGCTGCAAATCTTGCAAATAAGCTACCGCCTCAGGACTATTGATGGATTCAGGCTGAAATAGGGGCAAGGAATTTGCCTTAGCATAGGCAGCTACCGGTGTATCCATGATCAGTTGCTTTCTCCCTTGGGCTTTATTGGGCTGGCTCACTACAGAGACAATCTTATAGCCGTTCTCAACCAGTGCCGCGAGAGCAGGTACGGAGAAATCAGGCGTAGCTAGGTAAACTAATCTTTTCTCACCCTTATTTTTCATCCCGGCCCTCGGTCTTGTTATGTGCCCTGTTTGCTTCTGCTTGGGCTTCAAGTTCCTGCTGACTGACCAATGGGCCAATCATCTTTTCTGTAAACATAATCCCATCTAGATGGTCATATTCGTGTTGAATGCATCGGGCCATCAGCCCTTCCGCCTCAAGTTCATGTTTTTCGCCGGTCAAATCTTGATAGGTCAGTCTAAGCTTGCTGGCCCTCTTGACCCGGCCATACTTTTGCGGTAAAGACAAACAACCTTCAAAATCGATATCTTCACCTTCTAAATCACTCAACTGAGGATTGATCACGACAAGATCTTTGCCCCTTTCATAATCTGGCTCTACATTCATAACAAACATGCGCTTCAACATCCCCACCTGGTTGCCAGCTAGTCCGATACCATCATTGGCATGCATCGTTTCTATCATGTCCTCCGCTAAAGTCTTGAGTCTCTCGTCAAAACGCTTTATTTCTCTAGCCTTTTTGTGGAGTGCCTCTTCGCCAAAACCACCAATTGTTACGATGTTCCTTAGTGCCATATTTCCTTCTTTCTTTTGACAATAATTACTCCTATTATGTTAACTTAAAATTTTTAAAATATCATAACATATGTTCCGGATTGATATCGAGATAGAGAGAGACCCCCTCTCCCTTTGGCCTCCTTGTTTCAAGGTGAAACAATCTGGAAATCTTAAGTTTTTGGTCACTCTTTACAATGAGCCTATACCTATATTTGTTTCTCAACTTAGCTATGGGAGCCGGAGCTGGAGGAAAAACAAAAGTATTGCTAAATTGTTCAGGATTAGCTTTAAGGCAAGCTTCCAGCATCCTATACATAGATGTTGCCTCAAGTTTTGCCCGCTCCTCGTTCCAGGCTTGAAACATAGCTAAACCGATTTCAAGGAATGGAGGAAAACCTGCTCGCAAGCGATTTTGCAGTTCTATTTTATAAAAATTTGCATAATCTTGTTTTGCTGCATTATGGATTGCATAATTGTCCAAATTAAAACCTTGAACAAAAACATCTCCCCTGCGATCTGACCTACCTGACCGGCCGGCAGCCTGAGTAATAAGTTGGAAAGCCCGCTCCTCCGCCTTATAACTACCGGTATACAGCATCGAATCAACGCCTAAAATGCCAACTGTTCTGACATTAGGGAAGTCATGCCCCTTAGCAATCATCTGAGTACCAATCAAACAGTTGGCCTCACCCTGTCTAAAACTATCCAGGATATTCTGGTGGCTATCCGGTCCTATGGTGGTATCATAGTCCATCCGAATAGCCTTGTAGGATGGGAAACGCTTGTTAAAAGCATCTTCAACCATCTGAGTGCCCATGCCACAGCTTTCCATATGTGTCGATCCGCAGCGAGGGCAAGTTGTAGTTACAGGTTCAACATGGCCACAATAATGACAGATCAACCTCTTGTAGTTTTTGTCATATCTATTTAGATGTCTAGTCAACGCAACCTCACAGTGAGGACAGGTAACAGCCTGACCACAATCCCTGCATTGCAGGGCTGAACTAAGTCCTCGTCTATTAAGGAAGAGCATAGCTTGACCACCTTCAGCAAAGCATTCTGCTAAATTTTCGGCAAGTTGCTGGCTAAAAACATGGTCAAAGTCATCTCTTCCATACTGTTCTTTCATTTGTACTAGGTGAACTAGGGGTAACGGGGCTGCCTTGGCTCTCTGTGGTAGAGAGAAAAGCCTGCTTTTTTTTATATCTGTTCTATAGAAACTTTCAATAGAAGGGGTAGCAGATCCTAAAACTAACACAGCCTTATGTTGAACGGACCTTATCCGTCCGATTTCATGGGCCTTATAGCGGGGAATGCTTTCAGAGGTATAAGAATTTTCTTGTTCTTCGTCAATTACGATTAGACCTATATTTTTCAAGGGTGCAAAAATAGCAGAACGGGCCCCTACAACAATTTTTTTATCTCCGCGTAAAATTTTCTCCCATTGTTCAAATCTCTGAGTAGCGGTGAGGCGACTATGCCAAATAGCCACTTGGTCAGAAAAACGATTTAAAAATCGGCTGATCATCAGGGGGGTTAATGAAATTTCAGGAACCAAAACAATGGCAGTTTGCCCCTGTGCTAAAACTTGCTCAGCCAATCGGAGGTAGACCTCAGTTTTACCTGATCCCGTGACCCCTAAGAGCATGGCTTCTCGCAGCATAAGATCCTGGTCTTTCAAATCCAAAACCCCCTCCAGGGCTGCTTTCTGGTCTGAATTCAAGTGGTCTATGGGATCTTCTTGCCACAATTCAAAGTCTTCATATTTGCGGTCAACCTTTTGCTGATAAAATTCTATTATATTTTTTTTGGCAAGCGTATTAAGGGTAGAGACGCTAACCTGGCAAGCTTGTGTAACTTCTTGAACCAAGGCAGAGCCTAGCTGAACCAACATTTCAACAACCCGTTCTTGTTGCAGGCTGGTCAAGGCATTACCGGATAAGAGTTCCAAAGCCTCATCGCGATCCGTTAAACGGCAAGCTTTGCTCTTTTTTTTACCAACCGCAAAAACAGCCGGCGGGCTAATTGTCTTGAGAGCCTGGCCATATGTGCAAAAGTACCGTCTTTTCATTTCCCTGGCGAGTTCAATTTGATCGGGTAAATAGACGGGACGACTGATCAAGGTACTTGCAACCTGTTTAACCTGCTTGTACTGACAACTATCAGCTTGGTCTACTATGACAGCACGCCGCAAGGAGTTGCCCTTGCCAAAAGGAACTTCTACAAGCTGTCCAAGGTACATCACTTCGTCCGTTAAGGGTAAATAATTATACGGCTTGTCGAAATCCAGACTAGCATCCAACAAAAAGACAGTGAGATATTTTTTTGTAATTTTATTAGTTAATTCATCAACCATCATAGCTCAACAACCTATATGACTTCATCACTGATCCATAGGCCAGTAATCACTACTTTAACAAGGAGAAAAGATCAATTTGAGCCGACTCAGGCAAGTCTCTCAAAAGACCCACTGCGCCGAGTGCTGCCATAGCCGCCTGACCGAGCCCTGATCTTCTGGCGAGTTCTTCCTGATTTTTGAAGTCCCCACCTGCTTCCCTAGCCTGTACAATCTGAGTAGCCATGCTATCGCTAATGCTATTTATAGCGTTAAAAGGAGGCCTGATCAGTCCCTTTTCGGGAGAATAAAACTCAACAGCCTTAGACTTCATCAGGTCAAAAGGTAAGAAATCTATCCCCCTGGCCTGCATCTCTTCCACAAGTTCTAAATAAAAATGTCTTTTTTGCTCCTGGCTTGAAAGCTGATTCCAATTTTGCCTTTGTTTAGCCCTTTTATCCCTAACTTGATCAGCCGGTAGGCAGAGGTCTTCGCCCGAAAAATCTGTTGCCCTAATGGTGAAAAAGGCACAATAATAAGCTTCCGGATAATAAACCTTAAACCAGGCTATTCTTAAAGCCGATATAAGATAGGCTACAGCGTGAGCCTTTGGGAACATATACTTAATTTTTTTACAGGAAGTGATATACC